>JBBQFU010000118.1:0-25133 GCA_038322185.1 Haliangiales bacterium | reverse complement strand
TTCTGACGCGCTCCCTTGAGCCGCTCCTCGAGCGACATGTCGAGGAGCTCGAGGATCATGAAGTCGTTCTCGACGCGATCGCGGATCATGGGCGGAATGAAGCCGGCGCTATCGCCTTCGCCGGAACCGAGCAGCTCGACGATGTTCGGATGCCCTTGAACTCGCTCGAGGATCTCCTTCTCCATCTGGAACCGCATCTGATCTTCGCCGGAGACGCCGCGCTGGAGGCACTTGATCGCGACGGGGCGGCGCAGCGTGGTCTTGCTCTCGACCCAGCGCTCCTCGCCGAGATAGGCCTTCGCGAAGCGGCCGCTACCGAGCTCGATGGGTTGGCCGGTCTCGTCGACGACGAACGCGTAGATGCGACTGCGCGAGACGTACGGCGTGGGCTGCGCGATCGAGCCCGACACCTGAGACATCGCCGGTCCCGGCATCTGCGGCGAGGTCATCGTGTGACCCTGGAACTGATTGGCCGCCTGCGGCCCGCCCATATGCGAGAGGTGCGGCGAGCCCTGCGGGAACATCTGCGGCTGCTGCGGAGGCGGCTGCATGTGCCCGCTTTGGCGCGGGGGCGGCATCTGACCGGGCTGCGGCGGACCCTGGCTGATGCTCGTCGCATCGCCCTCGTACTCGTAGTCCTCATCGATGAGAGGACCTTGGGACGGCGTTTTCCGCCCACCACCAGGTGGGCCCGAGGGTGTGTGAGCCATGAGCTGGACTAGTAGTCGCTACCCGCGTCTCCCGGACTTGGGCAGCGTACGTCCCGAAGTGTACACGAAATACGCGTCGGATCCGGGCCCGAAGTCGAACAGGATCGGGTCCATCGCGTCCTCGGCCCCGACGGCGACGCTCTCGGTGCCCACCTGGAAGATCATCCCGCCGGTCACCGGCGTGCCCTGGGCAACACGGAGGTGCCCGATCTCCTGCGCGCGCGGGGTCACGAGCGCGATGTCACTGCTGCGGTCGACGTTGACCGCCGGCGACGGACGGCCACCGAGGATCGCGACGAAGCACGTGAGGCCTTTCACGTGGACGTTGCGGCCGGTCGGCCCGGGAACCAGGGTCACGCGGACCTTCTGACCGTGGATGCCGGGGAGGTCCACGACGTCATTGGTCGTCATCACGAACTGCACGCGGCGGTCACCGACCTGCTGCGGTACATCCATAAGTGCGATCCGGCGCGCGGCCTGGTTGGTCGAGGCCTGAGGCCCCTGCATCCACGCCTGCACGTTCGGCGGGGCGTGATACGCGGACGGGGTCAAATCGTTGGTCGGCGCCTTTTGCATGGGGAGCGGCGTCGCCGGGGCATGGCCGTACTGCATCGCGTTCGTGAGCGGGTTGGTCGTCGCGGTGCTCTGCGGACCTTCGGTGAACGGGTTGGGCTCGGCCGGTGGGGGCGCGGTCTGGCTACCCTGCGGCGGCGTCACGCGATCGATCGGCGTGGTGATGGGCTCGGGGGCGGACGCGGGCCGTTCGCCCGTCTGCCTGGACCGCACCGGATAGGTCGACGGGAACACCTCGTTCGACTCCGGCTGCTTCTGGGGCGGCGGGGGCAGCGGCTGCGGCGGCGGCTCGACAACGGAGAGCAGCTCTGCGCTGAGCTCTTCGACCTTGAGCACGCGCTTCTTCGGATCAAAGGCGAGCGCCTTGATGAAGATGTTGATGATGTGCCGCGGAACCTTGTAGGGCGCGAGTGTCTCCTTGATCAGCTCGTCGGCGTGGCGGCGCTTCTTGTAGCCCGCATAGACATCTTCGTCGGCGAAGATCGCCTTGCCCGACAGCATGTAGATCGCGACGCACGCGAGCGAGTAGATATCGGTGGCCGGCGACACGGGCTGACCCGCGAGCTGCTCGGGCGCGGCCCAGCTCGGCGAGTACATCGCGAGCTTCTGCCCGGCGACGATCGCGGTGTCCTCGGCGCGCTGCTCGCGATCGGCGTCCGACTCGACCTGCCACTTCGCGATACCGAAGTCGGCGAGCTTGGGCAGCTTCGTCATACCGACGGAGCCGAACAGGATGTTCTGCGGCTTGATATCGCGATGCACGATTCCGAGCGCATGTGCTTCGGATAGCGCGGCGCACATCGCGGTCGTCACGCGGACGGTCTCCTCGAGCGACTGCTTGCCCTGCTCGCGGATGATGTTCGAGAGCGTGCCGCCGTTCATGTACTCGCACACTTGAAGCGGCATGCCGGCCACGTCTTTGGGCGCATCCTTGGGGCCAAGGTGACCGAAGTCGTAGATGCGCAGCGTGTTCGGGTGCGTCAGTCGCGACAGCGCGAACGCCTCCTGCACGAAGTGCTCGTAGCTCGTGCGGCCGACGCCGGAGTCACCACCGAGGCCGGAGAAGATCTTGATGCAGACAGGGCGAGACAGCCGCTCGTCTTGGCCCTTGTAGACCACGCTGTGGCCACCGGAGCCGATCTGCTCGATCACGCGGTAGCGCTCGAGCACCACGTCCCCGACTTTGATCTCCGGGGCTTTCGGCGCCGGCCCCTTGGGCGCGCTGGGCATCGGTTTATTCTATCACTGGACGGAAACTGCCACGTCGAACGTGCGCGAGCCGCTGAGGTTCCCGGCCGAAGAAACGACGAACGCGGTCCATTCAGCACCGTTCTGAGTGAACGTCTCGACGTCGGCCCCGTTGGTGGAGGTGTTGATCAGCGCCCCGAGGGCGGTCTCGTCGTTGCGGAGCCGGCGGAACTGCGTGTTGAGGTTCGAGGTCGGGGTGACCGTGATGGTGACTGACTTGCCGACGAGGGTGCGAACCAGGTACAGCCGCGCGGGCGCCGCCGGGGCGAGCGTCTCGCCAGTCCGGGTGACCATGGTCGTGGTGAAGCCGAGGTCGGTCGCGTTCACCCGCGGGCCAAAGTCGAGCGTCACCGTCGGGCTGGTCGTCGGCGCGGTCGCACGGACCGTGACGAGGTAGTCCTGCGTCCCGTCGCTGAGCATCACGTGACCGCGCGGCCCACCGCTGGTCGGGTACGTGAAGCTGAAGATCGGAGGGACGTTGGGGCCCAGCGTGCCCACGGAGCTCGCGAGTGGATCGAGCCGGCCGTACGTGTACGCGGGAGCGAAGAACGAGGCCGTCTGACCGCCGGTGTTCACGCCCGCTACGTCGAACTGCTGCCACGGCTCGGTGCCCGCGTCGTAGGTGAACGGGACCGAGCGGAACGTATTGACTGGCGCGGTCAGCGGCGTGCCCGACGTGACCGCTGCAGGCGTGAGCTCGCTGATCGTCGAGGTCACGGTCAGCGTCGTCGAGCTCGATGCACTCGGCGCGTAGACCGCGAAGTAGTAGCGCCCTGCTGTGGGAAGCCGGACCAGCCCTGAATAGGTGCTCCACGTGACGTTCGACGCCGTCGACGTGAACGATGCGGCACGCACGCCGCTCGCATCGTAGATCTCGCCGACGATCGCGGGGCTCCACGCGAGCTGCATCCCGAGGATCGCGTCGTCGTTGGCGACCTCGAACGACCACAGGTTCAGCCGCGAGAAGTCGGTGCCGACATTCGTGGTCGCGAGGGCGCTCACCATGCCGCCGGTCGTCGACAGCACCGCTGCGTTCGACACCGTGACGTCGAGCGTGAAGCTCACCGAGGTGGGCAGCAGCGTGTACGCCTGGTCGACGATGATCAGCGTATTCGTGGTCGGCGCCACATCACCGACGAGCGCGCGTGCAGGCGATGAGGTCTCGCGGGCGTCGACGGCAAACTCGCCATCGCGGGTCACCACGAACGCGGCCGTCGCGAGTGCCGAAGGCATCGCGAGGCGCACGGTGTTGAGGCCGCTGCCGAGCTGTACCGCGTAGACCGCCAGCTCATCGCTCGCGAGCGTGCCTGTGACGGTGGCGGTCCCGTTGCTCACCGCGAGCAGCGTCGCCGCGGGTTGTGCTTGTTCGGCGAGCGACACGTAGTACTCGCTCGTCTCGTCGCCGGGTGCTGCGGTCGCGAAGCCTGCGGTCACGTACTCGATGAGCGTGCGGGTGTCGGCGATAGCGAGGCGATACGTACCGGCGCGCGGCAAGTACACCTGGCGTACCGAGGTGTCGGACACGAGCGAGAGGCCGACGCGCTGCCAGTCGGCGAGCGGGTCGTCGCCCTCGACCTCGGCGATCGCGACGAAGCCCGCCGCGGTACCACCGACGCCATCGGCGGTGATGCGCAGAAACGTTGGCACGTCGGTGGTCACCAGATAGGTGTCGACGTCGGGCTCGAGCGTGCCGTCGCTGTTGAAGTCACGCCACGGATCGATCGTGCCGTGCACGACGAACGCGCCGTTGCCGATCCCCTTGAGGGTGATGTTGCCGGCCTGCGCTTCACTCTGCTCGATGAAGCCAAGCCCGTTCGGCTCGGGGCCCTCCTGCGCATCGATCACGAGGTTCGCGGTGGGATCGAGGCAGCTGTCCTCGATGAGGACCGTGCCGTTCTGACAGGCCGCCGGGTCGATCTTGCACGACCCGGTCAACGCGTCAAACACGGTGCCATCGCTGCACACGACGCTGCCATCGGGGAGGCACTCGCCGGTCTCCGGGTGCTCTCGCGTGCCAAAGCCACACGTCGCGGCAGGGATGCAAGACCCGGCTTCTTCGATGGTTCCAGGCCCGCAATCTCGCGAGTTATCACCGCAACCCAGCCCGCTCAGCGCCACGGCAATGGCCATGACTGCTAGCCCGGCCGAACACTTGTGCATGCGACCGACTTTACACATGCTATTTCCCAATCGTGAGTCCGAAGAACGCCATGCTTGCTGCCGCCGCCATCGCGGTGCTCGGCATGGGCGTGTACTTGTTCATCCAAGTCCGTGCAACGCCGGCGCAGGCAGGCTCGACCGGCGGACCTCAGACAACGGCGGAGAAACCGCCACCGCGCGAGACCCAGGTCGCGGCGGTCGAGACCAAGCAGCCCGAGCCGGCAGCGCCCGTTCCCGGTTCGACGCGGACGACGTGGGAACGCACCCCAACGGGTAATACGCCGGCGACCGCCGCGGGATCCGAGGCCGACGATCGCAAGGTCGATCTCAAGGTCGACAACCTGATGGAGCTCGCGAACAAGGCGTACGACGCCCAGGACTTCGATCAAGCCGTGGCAATCGCGGGCAAGATCCTCTCGAAGGAACCGAACAACGTTCGCATGCTTCGGGTCATGGTCTCGGCGAACTGCATCCAGGGCGACAGCGCGGTCGCGCAGCAGCATTACGAGAAGCTGCCGCAGTTCGATCGCGAGCAGATGAAGCAGCGCTGTGACCGCTACGGCGTCGTGTTCAAGGACCCCTAACCCGGACTTCACGCGCGGGCGAACGCCCGTTCGCACGGTTTTGTGGTACGCGACAGGCGATGTCATCTCTCGTCGAAGTCCTCGGCCAGCCGCCGAAGCGCCAGCCCGTTATCGCCGACTGCATCGCGCTCATCGATGCCCAGGTCAAAGAGAAGGGTTTTGTGATCAAGGGCGCCTACGCGACGATCAAGGCGATCAAGAAGTCGTTCGTCCCCGAGGTCGTCGACTCCCTGCTCAACGACTGGCTCAACAAGCTCCAGCCGCACTACGACAAGTGGGGCGCGAACAAGACCACGTCGCTCTCGGACTACCTGGTCTCGCGCTCGGATGAAGTCGCCGAGGATCTGCTGTCGGTCACCGATGCGCGTGCGGAGAAGAGCTCGCACAACACGGCGAAGAAGATGTACGGCAAGATGCGGGACGGCGCGAAGAAGAATGTCGTCGAGGCGATTCCGGATCTCGCCAAGCTCGTCGAGAAGCACGTCGCGTCGTAAGTCCTCTCAGCGTTCGCACACGAATGCGTAGTCGACCGCGTTGCACTCGTGGTCGTACCACTCGCCTGCAGTGCCTTCGCTGAACGCGCAGTCCTGGCCCTCGGACATCTCGTCCGTGGCGTTGTTGGGCTGCCCGGCGATCCAGTTCGTGTACAGGTTGAACGTGCCGGAGATCCAGCCCCAACCAAGGCTGGGCTCGTACTGCGGGCCGGAGAGCTGCCTGTAGCCGATCCACACGCGCGCGCCCGACACGGCCGTCCCGACGCAGGTGGCAATTTCGTCGGTCGTCACCGTCGCGAGATTGCCGTCCCAGAGGAAACAGCGTGCCTCGCCATTGTTCCAGTCGACGATGCTCGGACACCGCGCGTAGCAGGTCGGCAGGCCGGTACACGAGAACAGCGCGCCCGCGCCGCAACCGACCGGCAGGGCGAACGGCGTCGACGAGCACGTGGTGCCGGTGCACTCGTCTTCGGTGCACGGATTGCCGTCGTCACACGAGCCGCATCCGGTCATCGCGTCGATCTGCCCGTCGGTCACGATCCCATCGCCAGGTGCGTCGACCACGCCGGCTTCGGACGGGCCACCACCTGCGATCTGCCCCGGCGTGAAGCTGCACGCTCCAGCGAGGACAAGGGGCCAGACTCGACGCAGACCGGTCACGACTCGACTTTACGGCTATTGCTGGTCGAGCAGATAGACCATCAAGTAGCCCTCGGCCGTGCGGCGAGGACCGGGTGCCCCCGACATCATCCGAAAATCGGCTGCGAGCTGACGGCGCTGGTAGCTGCGGTAGAGCGCCATCGGATCGATCTCCTTGGCGTGCTCGAGATCCTCGATCTGGCGGCCGAGGATCTCCGCGGCCCAGGCCGGGCTCGCCGCGCTGACGTGCTGCTGCTGCATCGCCTGGCGAAGCTTCGCGAGCTCCTCCGCGGTCATGTTGAACAAGAACTCTTCGAACGCGGCGCTCTCGTCGGCGGACATCCCGTCGCGGCCGAAGAACTCGAGCACGTCGGGGCTGCAGTCCTCGGTGACGAGGCGGAACGTCTCGGTCGCGCCCAGCAGTGTTCCGTAGGCGCTGTTGATGCGATTGCGCGCGTGCCACGCGGACTCGAGCAGCGGCGCGAAATCGTCGATCTCGAGCGCGGCGTCGTCCCACACGGTGATCAGCTGGTCGGCCGCGCGCTGCTTGGTGCGGCGCGAGACATCGGGCTTGCGGAGCAGCGCGAGGAACAGCTCCTCGGCCATCAGCGTGTAGATCGACTGTGCGACCTCCTCGCGGAGATCGTGGGTCATCTGCACCGCGGTCGGGATGTCCGACAGCGCGCCGGTCGCCTTCACGAACCCACGGAGGAAGTTGATCTTGGTCAACAGATGAGTGCGCGACAGCGTGGCCTTGAGCGGCAGCACGAGGTCGCCGGACAGGCCGTCCATCGAGCACAGGTGATCGATGAGCGAGCTCTCGTCGCGGTGCTCGCCACCGAGCGAGGTGGGGCGGCGGAGCGGGCGCTGGCGGTCCAGCAGCTCGGACGTCGCGCGCAGCTCGGCAATCAGGCTTTGCAGGATCACTGCATCGTTGGGCGAACGTGAAGCGACGGCCTCCATCGCTTGCTGCACGAGCTCAGATTCGTGCCGATCGAGGACCGTCACCGCGTACGCGTGCGCCGCTTGCGCCGTCAGGCCCATCGGAGATGAACCTAGCACGGGAGCGCCAGCGGGGCCCGGGACCGCCGGGGAGGCGGCTGGTGGGATCGTGGGAGTACGTCCTGGATACGACAAAATCGGAGGTCCCCTGAAGTCGCGTGGTTACCGTGGGTACACGACGGCTACCATGCCCTGCCAGATGACCGCCACATCAGCCCGGCGTCAAGAACGAAAAGTAGCGTTCTGGGAAGTCGTTGAAAGCCATCTGTGCGCCGCACCCCGGCTCGGGGCATGTGATGGCCGGGGGCTGAAGCTGCGCAAGCTCCGCGCCGTGGGCGACCGCATCGATCAGGAGCGATTCCTCGCGCCCACAGGTATCGCACGCGTACGGCGCAAAGAACGACGTCACGCGCGAGGTGCCGCGTGTGGCGATGATCATGTTCAGCTGGTGAATGATGACCTCGGCCGCGCGACGCAGCTCGATCTGAACGCCCTGCTTGGTCGCCGCGGCCTGCAGGCGAATCCAGTCGCGCACGCCGAGCGAGTTGATGAACGTGATGCCCGCGAGATCGAGCACCAGGCGGCCGCCCTTCGCTTGCGCGAGTAGCTCGTCGAGACCGGCGCTCTCGTCGATCGCGCCGGACAGCGCGAGGTGATCGCCGGTTGGCTGCACCTGCATACGTCCGCTCACGAGCTCTTCTCCACGAACACGTTGTACGACGAAACCGGGGCGCGCTCGCTCGGCGGGTAGCGAACATCGATGAGCGCGATGATCTCGGTCTTCGTTCCGGGCGCCAGGTTGAACACCAGGTGGTCGCACGACCGGTAGGCGAGGGCGATGCCCATGCCGGCACCGCCGCCGGTCTCGCGAATCGATTCCTTCGCGAGCGAGCGCAGGATCGTGTCGCGATCGATACTGCCGTACTGATCGGTGACCTCGATCGCGAGGTAACGCGCATCGCAGCCCCAGCGCAGCTGCACCGTGTCCCGGCCCGCCAGCTCGATCTCGACGTTGCGCGCGATGTCCTTGCGGAAGTGCTCGCCCGCAGCGTCGACCGGTCCGTTGTGCACGGCGTTCGACAGCAGCTCGTCGGCGACCAGCATCGCCATCGACGCGACGCGTGCGCTCTGGCCGCGCGCACGAACCTCGTCGGCGAGCTGGGCCACCAGCGGCGCTCGCTCGCTCGCTCGGGACAACGTGTGCGTGATCAGCTCGGTGCCCCACAGCAGATACTTCTCGGCGCCGAAGATGTCGCGCCGGATCAGCTTGTGGATCGTGGTCGTGAGCTCCTCGGCGAGGATCGGCATCTGATGCACGAGCAGATTCGTGATCGCCCCGAGCCCGAGGATGCGCGGCATGTGATCGGCGGCGTCGGCGGCGAGCAGCGTCATGCACGCTTCGGCGCCACGCGCGGCAGCGGCCGCGAAGAACGTGTCGGCGAGCGGGGACATTGCCGCGCTGCCGTCGACCACGACGAGCAGCGGTGCGCGATGCTGCATCAACCGGATGCCCTGCTCGAGCGCATCGGCGATATCTACGTGGTAGCCGGTCACGCCGAGGATCCGCTGGACCACGCGCTGCGTCTTGCGATCGGGCGTGACGATCAGGATGGATTGCTCGTGCATCGGCTAGACGCCCTTGCCACCGGCGCGGTTGCGAAGGACGAGTGCGCCGCAGAATAGCGCAGCCATCGTCGCGGAGCCGAATAGAAGCTGGAACACCGGACCCAGATCGCCGCTCTTGGAGTCGTACATCCGAGCGATCACGAGCTCCTGCACGATCGGGCCCATCGCGCCGAATCCCGCAATCACCCCGGTCGCAAATACTGTGGAACGCCGACTACCGATATCCATCGCGCCCGCGCCACTGAGGAGTGCGTCAGGGCCGTACAGAAAGAATCCAACGAAGCCGAGCAGGATCGTGAACACGGCGACGCTGGTGCCGCCGAACATCACGAGCAGCGCGGTCACGACCATCATGCCCATCATGAAGATCAGCGACACGCCGGCGCGGCGGCTCTTGAAGAACCGATCAGACAGCCAGCCGGTCGCAAACACCCCCAGGATGCCGCAGATGTCGAACACCGTCGCGTACTGGTTCGCGGCGTCGCCCTTGAGGCCATACGTGCGCTCGAGGAAGTACGCGGCCCACGACCACACGGCGTAGCGGATGAACTTCGCGAAGAAGTAGAACCCGGCGACGAGCAGGAGATTCGTCCACGCCGCGCGCGACAGTCTGATCGGTCCGGTCTCGGGCGCTGCCTTCGATTCGTCCTCGGCCGTCACCGGGTCGTCGATCGCCGTGAGGCCGAGGTCCTCGGGCTTGTTGCGCTGGAAGAAGTAGAACTGGACCCACACCACGGCGAGCACGCACGCGCCGATGTAGAAGCACCACTCCCACGGCGCGTTCGCCGCGCTCGCGCTGCCGAGGATGAACGCCATCGCGAAGCCCGATAGCAGCGAGCCCGTCGTGAAATTCGTCGACCACACGCCCATCACGCGACCGCGCTCGTGCTTGTGGAACCAGTTAGCCATCGTGCCGACGTTGCTCGCCCATCCGGTCGCCTGTGCGATGCCGTTGACGAACACGAGTCCGGCCATCACCTGCCATGACGGCGCGATGCCCATGAACACCGTCACCACGATGCTGAGGCCCATGCCGATCAGCAGATTCAGGCGCGGACCGAGCGCGGTGCCGACACGCGATGCGAGGAACGCACCGATCGAGTACGCGATGAGATACGCGGCCCAGATGTTCCCCAGCGTCTGCGTGTCCCAACCGTTCTGCGCGCCGATCGCGGACTTCGCTGCCGAGAACGGCTTGCGGCAGAAGTAGAAGCCCACATAAGACAGCCACGTCGCGATGAACACGCGACGCCGCCACATTCGATGCTGCGGCGTGATCTCGCTTCCCATCAGCGTGCGATCCGCTGAAACGCGCTGCCGAGCGCGGCCGCGAGCATCCCGAGATCTGCGGCGGCAAGCTCGACCGTGGCGTCATCACCGATCGGATCACCGACGGCGATCACCGCGACCGGCTGGCCCTTCACGAGCACCGGTGTGGCGGCGGGCGTGGATGGTTGGCCGAGCGCGCGCACGAGCGCGTCCTGCGCCGGGCTCTCCGGTTGTTCGGCTGAGACCAACTTGGTGTCGACCGCGAGTTGAACCGTCGAGGGCACGGTAAGCGGAACGTTCACGAGCTCGGGCATCGACACGAGATGACCGCGATAGCCGATCGCGCTCCTGTCGCGAATCGCGAGCACGAGCCCGCTGGTCCAACGTGTGGCGACGTACGCCAGCACGAGGTCGGTGGCGGCCTCGCGCGTGGTGGCGTGCTCGAGACCGACCGAGATCGCCCCCAGCGACATCGGTCGCGTTGCGCGTGGATCGGACGTCGCGGCTCGGCGCGGGGTTGCGATCGTGTTCGGCGGGGGCGTGGCGAACGTCGGCAGCTGGCCGCTCTGCGTCGGGTCCTTGTCGACACGAACGTCGTCGAGATCGGTGAGCGCGAGCCGCACGCTTTCGGGATCGAGTGCGGACATGTCGGGCATCGGGGGCAGGCTCGCTGCGGCGGCAGCGGCTCTGGCCACCGGCGGCGGGTGCATCAACACATTCTCGCCGACCCCGGTCGTGCTGAAATCGACGTCGAGCTCGTCGGTGGGCGCCGCGCCATACGCGGTGAGCACCAGATGCTCGAGGCGATTCGCCGGTGCGATCACCATGATGATCTCGGCGCTGGTTTCCTGGCGTAGCGCAGCGAGCACCGAGCTTTGGGGATCGCGCACGCAGACGATCAGGGCACCCTGGCTCGTGCGGCCGATCGGGAGTGCGCATGACATGCGGCCCAGCTCTGGAGGGATGAGGTCCGCGAGCTTCTCGTCGCGCCCGGCGAGATGCTTGGCGAGTGCGCTCGGCACGCCCTTCTGCTCGCCGAGTGCGCGCGATGCATCATCGAAGTCGATCAGACCCCGAGCGATCAGAAACGAGCAGAGGCGCTTGTCCGGCGGTTTCTCGGCGAGCGCGCGGGTGAGCTCGCTCTGTCGTAGCTTCCGCTGCTCGACCAGCAGCTCCCCGATCCGCATCTCACCGCCATCTTGCCACGAGCACGCGCACCCGGGGTAGGGTGCCGGGCGTGGAGCTTGTCGTGCTGCTCGCCGTCACGATGGGCGTGATCGGTCTGGCGGGACGGCTCCCGGAGGCGCGCAAAGTTCGCCGCGACCTCGCACGGACACGGCTCGCATCCGTCACCTCGCTGTCCGACAACACGGTTGTCTCGCTACGCGGCACCATCGAGCAGACGACTCCGGACGCGCACGAGGTCGCGCCGAGCCGAGGACCATGCGTGTACTGGCGGGTCACGTTCGACGAGGTCGGCGCCGGCGGTGACTATCGTGAGATCGGCCGCGCGGAGAAGTCCGTTCCGTTCAACCTGCACACGCAACAGGGAAGCGTACGCATCATCGCGAGCGCGCCGCGGCTCGGTTTCCACGGAACCACGCACGTGTGGCCGATGCGAGACCTGGAGCGAGCGGACCACCCCGATGCGTTGATCCGACTCGCGCGGAGTGTGTGCAAGGCGCCAAACTATCGCCGGTCGACGCTGCGTGCGACCGAGTTTGTGGTCGCGGCCGGCATGACGGTCACGATCAAAGGGCTGTGCACGCACGAACCGGATCCAGATGCGGAAGACATCGGTGGCGTGTACCGCGACGGTGAGCGACCGACGCGGCCGGTGATCTCCGGCTCACGTCGCGATCCCCTGCAAATCGGTTAGGGCGCCGGGTTGACGCGAACGCCGCTGACCGGGCAGTAGCGCGCGAGTGAGCTCGCGTACGCCTGCGTCGCGATCCAGACCTCGTCGAGCGTGCCGCCCAACGTGCCGCCGAGCTGAAGCGAGTCAAACGCGATGGCAGAGCGGTTGAACGCGACCTGATACGGATCGGCGTCGACGTAGAGCTGCAGGCCCGTGCCGGCGAGCGTGACCGCCAGCATGTGCCAGGCGCCGGCCGGGTAGAGACCCGAGCTGACCGTGTTCATCACGCCCGAGGTGTCGACGGCCGTCGCGGAGAAGCGAACCGAGCCCGCTCCCTCGAGGGTCACGCGGAGCGAGAACCGGCCGTCGCCGCTGACGACGATGTCGCGGGTGCCCGCGAGGCCGGCGGGCAGGGTCCATAGCTCGAGGGAAAACGTGCTGATCGAGCCGAGGGCGGCCGGCCAGGAGACGAGGTCACCTTCGGCAGCCGTGAAGCTGAGGCCGGCACCGAACCGGCCGGTCACGAACGCGGGATCCGCAGCCTCGGCGTCCGCGGTCGGGCCAAGCGTTGCGCCCGCGCCGCCGGTCGCATTCGCGAGCACCTGCGTGTTGTCCTCGAAGTGGAGCAGACCCGCTGCATCGGTGACGTCGGGTGCGGCGCAGTCGACCGTGAACGTGCGGGGCACGATGGTCTCGTTGCCGGCACCGTCGACGGCGCGGACCTCGAAGCTCGCCGCACCGGCCGCATGGTTGAAGCCGAACACGCTACTGCACGGCAGCCATTCGCCGCCGTCGACGCGGCAGGTCACGGTGCCTTCGTTGGCCGCGAACGTGAACCGCGCGTACGGACCCGTGACATCGTTGGTGCTCGGGCCGCTGGAGAACGTGACCTCCGGGGTGGTGGTATCGACCGTCCAGCTCGCGGTCGCTGCGGACAGGTCTGCATTGCCGGCCTCGTCGGTCGCGATCACCGAGAAGCTGTGCGCGCCTTGCGCCAGGTTGGTCGCGTTGAACGGCGACGTACACGCTGCGAACGCGCCGCCGTCGAGGCTGCACGCATAGGTGGCAGTGAGCTCATTCGATGTGAACGAGATGCTCGCGCTCGCCATCGCGACGGTGCCCGACGGGGCGCTGGTGACCATCGTCTCGGGCGGCGTCTGGTCGGCCGTCCAGGTGCGAACGGACGGCGTCGGGTCGTAGTTGCCGTTCGCATCGCGGACGCGAACCGAGAACGTATGGACGCCCATCGCGAGGCCACTGTACGTGGCGGGCGACGTGCAGCCGGCGAATGCCGAGCCATCGAGCGAGCACTCGAACGTTGCGCCCGCGCCGGCGTCCGGCGACAGGAACTCGAAGGTCGCGCTCGCGCTGGCGACCGAGCCACTCGGGCCCGACAGCAGCGTCGTGTCGGGCGTGCTGGTGTCGACCTGCCACGCGTGAACCGCAGGCGATGCATCGACATTGCCGGCGCGATCCTTCGCGCGCACGCCGAACGAGTGGGCACCGTCGTTGACGGGTCCAAACATGTCGCCGGTGCGGCACGTCTCGAACGGACCGCCGTCGAGCGAACACTCGAACGCGATGAACATCTCGTTCGCCATGAACGAGAACCGCACCATCGTGCTGTTGTCAGCGGCGGCGGGTGCTTCGGTCAGCGTGGTGATCGGCGCGACGGTGTCGATCGACCACAGGTGCTCGGCCGGGGTGTCATCCCCTTCGCCTTCGCTGTTGATCGCGCGGACCAAGAAGTTGTGGGCACCGTCGGCGAGCGAGCGCACGAACGGCGAGGTGCACGCGGCGGCGGGCTCGCCGTTGACGCTACACATGAACCGCGAGTCCGGGACGTCCGACTCGAACTCGAATGTCGCCGCTCCGGCGTTGCTGAACTCGCTCGGCGCTGACGTGATCGTGGTGTTCGGGATCGCGCCGGGATCGGTGTTCGCGTCCATGCCGCCATCATGGGTGTCGGGCTGCTTGTCGGGAACCGTGCATGCGCCGATGAGAACGAGCGAAGCAAACAGGGTACGCATGACTCAGAACCTCCCGACGAGCGCGGCGCCCGCGCGGTCGCTGCCAACCGTGGGTGCAAGAACGATGGATTCAGCCGGCGCACCGGCGAACCACATGATGGTTGCGACGGCGACTGCTGCACCGCCGGCGATGAAGAAGATGTTGGCGCGCTGCGCATGGGTCTGCGCGTCGCTGTTGAGGCTCAGCCCCAGGCTGTCGTTGCACGTCGAGGTCGGGCAGCGAAGGTCGGACTGCGCGGAGAGATCATCGGCGCGGGTTCCGAAGTAGATACCGCCACCAATGGCCGCAGCACCGGCGAGACCGAGGACGACCGCGCCTTTGCGGGTGCCGTTCCACGTCTCGCGCACGGTCACGTAGCGCGGCGCCGTGACGACAGCGGGTTCGTCGCGCACGACAACATTGGCTGCCGCCGGCGGGGTCGCGACGACCTTCGCGGGAATGCGCTCGAGCGACGGCACCACGACGTAGCGCTTGCCGCCCTTGCCGATCGACACCTCGGTCTTGAACGGCTTGTAGCCGGGTGCCTCCGCAATGATCACGTGAGCGCCGGGATCGACCGGCATCGGCGTGTTGAACACCGCGGCGTCGATCGTCTGGCCGTCGCGCTTGACCACGACGCCGGGGGTGGACTTGCCGATCTGAATGACGATCTTCGACAGCTCGGTCTCGAGCTTCGCCGCGCGACGACGAGCTTCGAGCATCCGCTTCTGATCGTTGCCGGCGCGCTTCGCGCTCGCCTCGGCCTTGCGGAAGGCCGCCCATGCACTCGCGGTCTGGCCGAGCTTCTCGCGGCAATCGCCGACGTTGAGCAGCGTACCGACGCTGCTGTCGAGCTTCTCGCTCGCGGCGAGCTTGTCGCAGCCGGCTTCGAGCTTGCCGGCCTTGATGAGGTTGCGGCCCTCGGTGAACAGTGCCTCGGCGGCGGGAGCGGACTGCGCGTGGACGATGCTCGTGGTCGCGACGACGAACAAAAGGCTTCTAGCGAGTGTCATACAGATCCTCGGACTGGGTTTCAGCGGGAGGTGGTGGCGGTGGGCGACGTGGGCGCGGACGGTTTTGAGTACGCGCCGGACGCGGACGCTCCGGCTTCTTCTGCACGACAGGTGCCGCGGGCGCGGGGGCCTGCGGTTCGAGCGCTGCTGGCGCAGTGTCGCCAGCCGGCACATCTCGATCCCCGCTGGAACCCGCCGCATCGGCATCGAGCTCGGGGCTGAGCACATCATCAGCGCCAGCGACCGGCTCGGGAGGCGCGACCTCGGACGACGTCGTGACGGCCGGGCTCGCCACATCGCGCGACGCCGGCACATTGGGCGACGCGACGGTCGTCACATCGTCATCACCGAGCAACTGGCCCGTGGCGAAGATGCCGCCGATCAGGCCGGCGAACAGTGCACCGACGAGCGCGATGCGCTGGAGCGGCGACATCCCGCGGTCCGGCTCGAGCCACTCGGGCTCGGCGTCAGCAGCAACGACCGGATTCATCGAGTCGACGAACCACGGGTTCGAGGGCTGCGGCGGCGTCTGGTCGACGGTGTTGAGCTTGTTGCCCTGATTGACGTCGTAAGCCGACTTGAACCCTGCGCCGAGTGGCGTCGAGCTCACCGGGCCCATCGGCGCGACCTTGGCGCCGGGATCGCTGAGATGCGCGAGGACATCCTCGCAGGCGGACTGCAGCTCGGCCATCGACTGGAACCGATCGTCGGGCGCCTTCGCGAGGCAACGCAGCACGAGCGCGTCGACGGCGGGCGGCAGCTCATGCGCGAGCTCGCTCGGCGCGGGCGGCTCTTCCTTGAGGTGCGCGGCGATGTAGTCGCCGACGCTGTCGCAATCGAACGGCGGGACACCGGTCAGCATGTGGAACAGCGCGCAGCCGGCCGAGTAGATATCGCTGCGGTGATCGATCTTGCCGCTGCCGCGGCACTGCTCCGGCGACATGTACACCGGCGTACCGAGCATCGTGCCCGTCTGCGTGGCGACGAGATCGGTGGGGCTCTGCAAGAGCTTCGCGATTCCGAAGTCGAGGATCTTCGTGCGCTCGCCGGCCTGCGCCTCGCTATCGCGGATCACGAAGACGTTTCCCGGCTTGAGATCGCGATGGATGATGCCGCGTGCGTGGGCGGCGCCGAGGGACGCCGCGATCTGACGCGTGAGACGCAACGCCTCGACCAGCGGCAGCTTCGCGAGGCGCTCGAGGCGCGTCGACAGCGCTTCGCCCTCGAGGAACTCCATCACGATGTACGCGGTGCCATCGACGTGGTAGCCGAAGTCGAAGATCTGGACGACACCTGGATCCGAGATCGCGGAGATCGCGCGCGCTTCGTTGAAGAAGCGATCGACGATCTCGCGGTGGCTCGACAGCGATGGCAGCAGCGTCTTGATGGCCGCGCGCCGGCCGAGCAGGATGTGCTCGCCGAGGTACACGGTGCCCATGCCGCCGGCGCCGAGGGTTCGAAGAATCTTGTACTGCCCGATATGGGTCTCGACGCTCACGATGACTATGTATAACCCTTCCAGGTGAATTGTCTAATAAGTTCCGGTAGTTGATGCGCCAGAGCACGCTGTGCGCACGGTGCCGTGGCGTGCGTGCCCGCGCGCGTAGCGCACCATCGACTTGTCGTCTACTTAGCGCTTCCGCCATCATGCGACGCGATGTCACTTCCGGTGCTCGCGGCCACGGTGATCGCCGTGCTCGTGCTCGGCTATCGGTTTTACGGCCGGCTGATCTCGCGTCAGTTCGCCCTCGCGTCGACCGCCGATACCCCAGCGCATCGCAACGCCGACGGCATGGACTTCGTGCCGACCCGGCCGTTCTATCTGTTCGGTCAGCACTTCAGCGCGATCGCCGCGGCCGGACCGATCGTGGGCCCGATCCTCGCGTGTCAGCAGTTCGGCTGGGCGCCGGCGATCCTGTGGATCACGATCGGCGTGATCTTCATCGGCGCCGTTCATGACTTCACGACGCTCGTGGCGAGCGTGCGCCACGATGCGAAGTCGATCGCCGAGGTCGTCAAGCACTCGCTCGGGCACCAGGCGTGGCTCGCGATCCTCGCGTTCATCTGGCTCGCGCTGGTCTACGTCATCGTCGCGTTCGTCGACGTCACCGCGAGCACGTTCGTGACCGGCGATGCCGACGCGGCAGGGCTCACGTTTCGCTTCAACCAGGGCGGAGCGGTCGCGATCGCTGCCGTGTTCTATCTCGCGCTTGCCTTGGTGATGGGGCTCGTCGAGCGCTACCTCAAGCCGCCACTGTGGCTGTCGACCGTGATCTTCGTGCCGGCGACGTTCGGCTGCGTGTGGCTCGGCACCGAGCTGTCGACGGTGCTGCTGCTCGGTTGGAAGGCGTGGGTCGTGCTGATCATGGCCTACTGCTTCGTGGCATCGCTCGTACCGATGTGGCTGCTGCTGCAACCGCGCGGCTACCTCGGTGGCTTCGTGCTGTACGCGGCGCTCGCGGTGGGAACGCTCGGCATCTTCTTCGGTGGCTTCGAGATCCAGGCGCCCGCGTTCAAGGGCTTCGACACCGGCGGCGGCACGGGCTTGCTGTTCCCGTTCTTGTTCGTGACGATCGCGTGCGGCGCGTGCTCGGGATTCCACGGCCTGGTGTGCTCGGGCACCACGTCCAAGCAGATCGACCGCGAGGCGCACTGCCACCCGATCGGCTACGGTGCGATGCTCCTCGAGGGTTTCGTCGCAGTGATCGCGCTCGCGACGGTGATGATCGTGGCTCCGGGCGGCACGGACGGCGCGAACGCGGTCTACGCGAAGGGCATCGGTGCGTTCATCCACCAGCTGCTCGGCCTCGATCCAATGATCGCGACCACGTTCGGTGCGATGGCGCTCTCGACATTCATCTTCGACACGCTCGACTCGGCCACGCGGCTGGGCCGTTACATCCTGCAGGAGCTGTTCGGTCGAACCGATCGGCTGTCGGGCTACGTCGCGACGGGCCTCACCGTCGGAGTGCCGCTCGGGTTCCTGATGATGGCGGACAAGGGCAGCTACCGGATGTTCTGGACGCTGTTCGGCACGTCGAACCAGCTGCTCGCCGCGCTGTCGCTGCTCGCGATCACGGTGTGGCTGCGCAAGCTCGGCAAGCCGATCTGGTTCACGTTCGTGCCGATGGTGCTCGTGATGGCGGTGACCGTGGTGTCGCTGGTGTTGCAGCTGCGGCTGATCACCACCGCGACGGTCGGAACCCCACCGTGGATCAACGGGCTCGTCTCGCTCGTGCTGCTCGGTCTCGCGCTCGTGCTCGTCGGCTATGCCATGCGTGCGTGGAAGGCTACTGGCGAGTCAGCTGTCTCTCGAGCTCGTTGAACGACTTGTCGAGCTCGGCGCGGAACGTGTCGAACGCGGTCTCGCTCTGCTCGCTCATCTCTTCGATGCGCAGCTCGATCGTCTCACGCTGCGCGTGTAGATGAACGCTCGCGTCGTCGCCGAGCTCGTCGATTCGATGATCGATCTGAGCGAGTCGGGCACGCGCCTGCGTCTGTGTGCTCGCGCGTGTCTGGATGAAGTCGTCATCCGCCTCCACGGTTTTTCGCATCTCGACCTGATCCCCGTTGACCGCCACGGCGGTCGCGACAACCAGCGAGAAGAACCACCGCAACGATCAGGTTTCGCATGAAGATCTTCGGTGCATCGTGAGTGCCGTGGCAGATCTTCTGAGTGCTCGGCTAATGCGAGCATCCGTACGTAATCCTCCTCGGAAAACGAATGTGTGCGTTGACGCGCGCGCGCGTGGGCGCACGCCGTTAGGCTCGACAGGATGGACCTACGCAAGGTGTTTCGTGCGGCGTTCGCAAGTGGCTCGATCGCGTTGATCGTTTCTGCCTGCAGCGCGCAATCCATGGTCGAGAACGAAACCGACGCAGGAACCTCTGGTCCCGACCGCTCGCGAGACGGTGGACTTCCGACCGACGACGCCTTGCCCGGAGAGACTCCGGTAACCCCCGATCAACTCCAGGTCACGCTCGTCCCCGACGGAGTCAGCGGGACTCAACGAGTAAACTTCGCTGTCCCGTTTTCGCTCGGCAAGCTCAGCGACGCCGGCGCGATCAAGATCCTGGCCGGCACCACCGAACTGCCTGCTGCGCGTCGCGTGCTAGCGCGCTATGCGGACGGCAGTGCGCGCAGCGTGCAGCTGCAGCTCGACGTCAACGTCTCGACCACGACCAGCCTCACCGTGCAGATCGGCGTCACCGGCGCCGCCGGCCCGACGCTCGCCGACGTGACGACGACGCTGGCCGGTAGCGGCAACAACGTGCACCCGAAGGTCTGGGTGCAGCTGCCGTCCGACGTGATGGCGGCGAGTGGATTCGCCGGCCCGGTCACGCCACGCTCGCAGGTGCAAGGCACGTCGCTCGACGTGTGGACCACGCAGTGTGACTACGACCAGTGGGACACCGATGCGTTCGTTGCCAACCAGTCGTCAGGTCGCGAAGGCTGGCTGTTCGATCGCGTGACCTCGATGTATCGCGGCTACGCGATCACCGGCAGCACGGTGCCGCTGCGCTCGGCGTACCGCGAGGCCGCGATCTATCTCGCCGGCATGACGATCACGAACGGCGTGACGACCGGCATCGCGCCGCCGGATGCCAACACCGACCTCAAGTACTTTTTCAGCCAGGGCATGGCGCTGCATTACTTGCTGACCGGTGACGATCGCTATCGCGAGGCCGCGGAGGCGGTGTCCGCGAAGGTCGTCGGGATGTGGAACCCGCAGTACAACGGCGGCTCTGGCTTCTGGACCGAGCGCCACGCTGGCTTCGCGCTGCTCGCGCACGAGTGGGCGACGATCGTCAGCGATGACAAGGCCGCAGCGATCGCGGCGCGCGCCGAGACCGCGGTGACCGCGTATCTCGACGGGCAGATGACCTACCCGACCAACTACACGGATCCGGACGCGCGTTGCTTCGGCCACAGCGCCGGCGCGCACGGCGAGAGCTACGGGACGATGGGCTGTAGCCCGTGGATGAGCGCGATCCTCGCGGACGCACTCGATGCACACGCGCGTCGCGTGGGAGGCACGCGCGCCACGCAGGTGCGCCAGGCGATCGTACGGCTTGGCCGCATCATCGCGCGCGATGGTCTGGACTCGAGCGGCAAGCCTTACTACTGGCTGGGCATCGGCGCCGCGAGCGACGAGGTGGACGACTACGACGAGCACTGGGGCGAGGCGGCGTACCTCGTCGGCATGGCCTGGAACTTCTCTGGCCGCACCGACACGGGCCTCAAGCAGAAGGCCGACGCGCTCGTGGCCGGCTTCACCACGCAGGGCGAGGTTGGCCACGTCCGCAGCTTCAACTGGCAGTGCCGCAGCGCCGTGCTGGCGCCGACGTTCCTCAGGTAAGGCCGGGGAGCGTCACTGCGGGGGCAGCGTCGCCCGAAATCGGCCACGCTCCGACCAGATCGTCCTCGTCGGTCTGCCACTTGCGCTGCTCGACAAGGTCGACCGTGCGAGTGACCGCGGCGGCGCGTGCTTGCCACGTCTCGGTCGTCATCGATTCGCAGCGAGCGGCCCGCTGCTCCGGTGATCCTTCGGCAAGCGCCTTCTCGATGGCGGCGACCATCTCGTCGCCGGTCTTCGCGATGTGACAAAGGTGCCCGTACGGCTGGACCTCGGGCATGTCAGTCGATACGACCGGGAGGCCGGCGGAGAGGTACTCGCGCAGCTTGAGCGGGTTGATGAACTTCACATCGTTGTCGATGCGGTACGGGATGAGGCCGACGTCGAAGCCCTTGCAGTATGCGGGCAGCTCGTCGTGCTTCTTCTGTCCGAGCAAGTGGACGTTCGACAGGCCCTTGATGGGTCCGATGTCACACAGCTCCTGGCCGATCAGCGCGATCTGCCAGTTCGGACGCGCCTTCGCGACGTGCGCGATGAGGTCGTAGTCGAGGAAGTCGCGGAGCGTGCCGAAGAATCCGATCTTTGGACCCTGCAGCTTCGCGAGGTCCTCGGGAACCGGCAGGTGCTCGTCGAGCGCGGTCGCGAACTTCGCGTAGTCCACGCCGTGCGGTGCGAGGTAGGTCGCCGGGCAGCTCACGCGCTTCTTGTCGGCGAGCGCCATGCTGGTGGTGAACGTGACGTCGACGCGCTCGAGCAGCTGTCGCTCCAGTGCACCCAGCGTCTCCTTGTCGATGCCGGGGAACGTCGCCCACTCGTCAACGCAGTAGTAAACGGAGAGCTCTTCGCCGAGCGTACTACCGACGTACGGCGCGACGTTCGGCAGGAACGTCCACAGCTGGAAGGTCTCGATGCCGAGCTGCTTGCGGAGCTGCGCGATGTGGAAGCGCAGGATCTGACGGTTCATCACGCGCGCGACCCGGTTGTACGGGAACGGCAACACGAGCGGCGTCGCGACCCACAGGTCGTTCTCGACGTTCACCGCGCCCTGCGAAAACTCGCCGAGCTTGCGCTTGATCTTCATGAGGTCGCGGCTCGACGAGAGCGTCGGCTTGCGCGTCGACAACGAGTTCAACCACAGCACGCGGCGCGTCTTCGCGAGCTCGCGCAGCACGTGGTGATTCGAGGTCGGGTCCTCGTGGTAGTCCTTCGAGAAGCAGATGATCGGCGTCGGCATGTCGAGTCTCTGTCGAGCAAATGCTGAGCCGAATCCTCGCAGCCATCTCGTGCGTGCGCTGAGCGCTCACCGCACACCAAGAAATTCTCAGATGTGCTGCGTTTCTCCCCACGAATACGCGCAACTGGCGCAAAGGAACCAGTCTTCGACCTCGGTGTGAACCACGTGCACCCATTCGAGACTGCCCTCGAGCACGTCCGAACCAACATAATCGACACAGTCCGTGCGCTGGCAGGCGGGACACGGGATCGCCTGCCGCTTGCTGCAGGCTCCTTTGCCGTCGACGCGATCCGCCGTCGACATCGTGCCGAAGAGGAAGCGCTGGTACACACGCGCCTCGGTGCGCTTCGCCAAGAACGTGGTGATCGCTTCGTGTGCGCGCTCGCCGAGCTCGGCGGTGAACATCGTCTCGATCGCTGCGACGAGCGTGGCCTCGGCGATGGTGACGTGCGCGGCCGCCGTCACGCCCGTCGGCGGAAACTCGATGAGCGCGGAGAGCTCGGCAGCGCGAGCCGGCGCGACCTCGTTCAGTACCTCGCGCGCGGCGCGCAGGATCTCTTCGCGCCTCATCGGATGTAAGAAAACTTGGTCGGCTTGTCGTCGGTGATCTTGCCGTCCTGCAGCGAGATCGAGCGATACACCATGATCGCTTCAGCCTCGCGCGGCAGGCCGTCGAGCCGGATCGATCGCGTCGCCGCCATCATGCAGTCGAGCACCGGCTGATCGTCGATCGTGGTCGTCTCGCCGTCGATATCGGTCTGCTCGATCTCGATGCGGTTGGCGCGGTTGCCGGCGATGAACGTCACCATGATTTCGCCGCTCGAGCGCTTGCCGGCGACGCATGAGGCGATCTGCGACGTGTTGCCGGCGATCTTCTCGCGGAGGGCGGGCATCCCGAGATGCAGGTTCTTGGTGTTGAGCTTGGTGCCGGGCGGCGCGTCATCGGACCCAGCGGACTGGATGCCGCTCTGGCCGGCGGGGAGGGCGGGCATTCGCTCGCCGGTGTTCGCGGGCGCCGCGGGGAAGACGGGCGTGGGCGTGCCCGAGGCCGGTGTGGTTGGCATGGACGTCGTGGGGGCAGACCCGACCGGGCGTTCACGCGCGGGGACCGTGGCGACAGGCTCGCTGGGCTCGGTCGAGGTGATCGAGCGCAACAGCAACAGCAGCGCGACCAGCACGGTCAAACTGCCACCGATCACCAGCGGTACAACGAAACGTTTCACGGCCTCTCGCGCTAAGGTTAGCGCGAAATGAAGGCGCGACTGCAGAAGCTGCTAGCCGAGTACGGCAAGGTCGCCCTGTACACCTACTTGACCCTGTCGATCTTCACGATCGTCGCGTTCTCGATCGCGATCGCCATCGGGGTCAGCCCCTCGTCGGCAACCGGCATGTTCGGGGTGATCGGCGCCGGTTGGCTCGCCGCAAAGGCGACGATGCCGCTGCGCATCCTTGCCACCGTGGCACTGACGCCGCTGGTGGCGTCCCTCGTGCGGCGGATCACGAAACGCAAAACGCCGGACTCGGACGACGAGACCGGCGACGATGATTCAGACGCAACCGACGCTCAGGCGAACGTCGGCAAGTAGGTATCGGGCTCCTCGTTCGCGTGTCCCGACAGGATGCGGAGCGCCGGATAGGTCGTCGACAGGAACGAGACGAGCTCCGGATTCTGCGCGAACTTACCGGTGAGCACGACCACGTCGTAGTTCGAGCGGCCGCTCTCCAGCGTCGCGATCATGTCCAATGGCGTTCCGACGACGTGAAACCGATTCGGGGCCAGCTTGCGGCGCCCTCGAGACACGACGAGCGTACGACACCCCTTCTCCCCGTCTTCGTTCATGCGCTGAACGCCGTGCAACATGAATTCCACTGTCTCTCGTTCGCTCACCCGTGCGTGCGACGACGATCCAGCGGTGTATCCGTAGCCGCCTTACAGTTCTCGCGACGACGAATACATGTGTGCGCACATTGCGTGCGTGAGCGTGGCTGCGCTGCGAGCGCACCCGCTCGATCAACCTCCGGCCTACTGACACTCGACGGCGAGCGGATTATCGAGGCACTCCTGGCGGATCGTGATGCCGCGCTTGCGGTCGATCCTCACCTGGAGCTCCTGCAGCGTCGTGGCGGTCGCGATGCGCGTGGCCGGCGTTGCGGTCGCGTCCGCGAGCTTGATCGCGCGGAACGTCTTCCACAGCTCGAGCGTGCACTCGGTGCCGCGGAAGTTCTGCAGCTGCGCGATGTCGCGGCCAGTGCGCTGGTAGCTCATCATCACGGCGTTGGCCGTGGGCGCCGGCTCGGCCTTGACCGGCGCGCTCGGCTTCTTGGCCTTGGCGGCGGCGACGGTCCGCGTCTGCGCGGCGGGAGCGCGACGTGGCGCATCCGCAGACGCGAGCCCACCCGCCAGCAACAGACCCACCACCACCGCCCTATAGACACCTCGGGTTCTCGACACTGCGGCCCAAGTAGCGCACTCCATCGGGGCCGCGCAAGGGCTATCCTACATTTCGCTACCCCGGGCGTAACCCAGGGTAGCCATGGGCCATTCGGTCAGGGAGCGACGGTGATGGCCGTCGTGTACACGCGTGTCGAGCCATCTGCTGCGGTGACCGTATAGGTGACCGGCGTCGTGAAGTTACGCGGCACGTTGCTCGGCGGGCTGATGCTCGAGCCGTTGATCACGATCGTCGGCTGCTGGGCCGTCAGGTCGGTACCGGCCGGCAGGACCAGGGTGATCGTGCTGGACTGGGCGCCGTTCGTGATCTGAGCCGGGAACCCCAGGATCGAGAACGACGTGATCAGCTTCGTGCCGTTGCCGTTCACGATGCCAACGCTGACCGTATACGTCTTGGTCGAGCCGTCCTGTGCGGTCACCACGTAGGCCACGTCGTTCGCGAAGTTCCTCGGCGTTCCACTGGCGGGGCTGACGCTGACGCCTGTGATGTCGATGTCCGGCGTGAGGCTCGTCAGGTCCGTGCCGTTCGGCATGTTGATCTGGATCGTGCCCGTCGTCGCGCTCAGGTTGGAGATGACGGCGTCGAGGCCATTGATCGTGAAGCGCGTGATGTCCTTGTCGCTGACACCAGCAACGATCACATCGACCGTATACGTCTTGGTGGTGTTGTCGGCCGCCGTGACGATGTACGTGGCGTCGTTCGTGAAATCGTTCGGGACGCCGCTGCCCGGCGAGACGCTCACACCGGTGATGCTGATCGTCGGGATCAGCGCGGTGAGGTTGGTGCCGTTCGGGACGGTGACCTCGATGTTGGTGCCGTTGATGACGCCCGTAAAGCCGAGGATGCTGAACGCGATGATGTCCTTGTCCGCGGGCAGCGAGTTGATGACCTCGACCGTATAGG
>JBBQFU010000117.1:0-25318 GCA_038322185.1 Haliangiales bacterium | reverse complement strand
CGCGTTCTTGTAGAAGCCGCTGATCTTGAGCTTCGGCAGACCGTCGTCGTTCGGCACGACGAAGTACTTGTCGCCGACCTTGTGGATGTAGACGTCGGGCGTGACGTAGTGCGGGTCATCGCTCGAGTACTGGCGACCCGGGCGTGGATCGAAATCCATGATGACCTTGGCGGCCTCGTAGATCTCCTCGAGCGGCTGCTTCAGGTCGCGCGCGATCGCCTGGTAGTTCTTCTTCTCGAGGTTGCCGAGGTGGCTGCGGATCATCTTGACGACGAGGTCGTCGTCCTGACCGCACGCCATCGCCTGGATCAACATGCACTCGGCGAGGCTGCGCGCGCCGACGCCGGTCGGATCGAAGGTCTGGATCCTCTCGAGGACCTCCTCGCACAGCACGTGGTCGGCACCGAGGTCGGCCGCGAGCTCGTGGAGCGGCGGATCTTTGAAGTAACCGTCGCCATCGATGTTGCCGAGGATCGTCATCCCGATCTCGAGCTGCTCGGGCGTCATCGCCGGGGTGGCCATCTTGAGCTGCCACGCGAGGTGGTCGTAGAGGCTGGCCGGCTTGGTCAGCGTCTGCTCGAGCGACGGCATCTCCTCGCCATCGCCGCGGAACGCCGGCATCGGCGGTCCCATCGAGTAGTTGTCGAGGTAGTTCTCCCAGTCGATCTCGTTGACCGCGTTGGCGTCGCCCTTGACCTCGGTCTGGGCCACGCCATCGATGACCGAGCCCTCCATCGGAGTCTCGGTCGAACCGGCGGACTCCATCTGGTGGAGCTGCTGCTCGTTGCCGCCCATCTCGTCGAGATCGCGGCTGCGCTCGTTATCAAGGTCCATCTCGTCGTCGAGGATGGGGTTCTCGAGCATCTCGTCGTGCACAAGCTCGGCCAGCTCCATGCGCGACAGCTGAAGAAGCCGGATCGCCTGTTGCAACTGCGGTGTCATCACCAGCTGCTGCGACAGCTTCAGTTCCTGACGCATCTCCATGCCCATGGGATTCTCCTTAGGACTCAGCTAGTTGCTGGTTTACGATCACGCGACGTCCGGCCTGCCTACACCTGGTACGACTGTTGAATCTAAGCCTACGTGACAAGGTAGCGGGTGTAAAGGCTAATGGCCCGGCTCTTGCTGGAGGCCTAACCAAATCCTCACCCGTGCGGCTTCGCTCGTCGCCCTAGGCGTCTTGAATCGCAGCGGAATCCAGCCCTGCGCGCCGCCGCTCAGTGGGTGGACGAGCAGAAATCGACCCGAGATCGGGCCGAATGCATGCCATGCCGACCCGCGCCCGGCGGCTGAGGCTACTTCCGGTTCTGGTGGATGACGGCCGCCTTGATGAAGCGGTCGAACAGCGGGTGCGGCGCGCTCGGCCGCGACTTGAACTCGGGGTGGAACTGGCACGCCACGAAGTAGGGGTGCTGCGGAATCTCGATCATCTCGACGAGGCGGCCATCGGGGGACAGGCCCGACAGCACCATGCCGTGGCGCTCGAGAGCGTCGCGGTAGTTGTTGTTGATCTCCCAGCGGTGCCGGTGACGCTCGCTGATCTCGGTCGTGCCGTAGGCCTCGAACGCCTTGGTCCCCGCCTTGAGCGTGCACGCGTACGCGCCGAGCCGCATCGTCGCGCCCTTGTCGGTCACGCCGCGCTGATCGGGCATGAGGTCGACCACCGGATGCGGCGTGGCCGGATCAATCTCGGTCGAGTTCGCCTTGTCGAGCCCGCTCACGTTGCGCGCGAATTCGATGCAGGCCATCTGCATGCCGAAGCAGATGCCGAAGTACGGAACCTTGTTCTCGCGAGCGAAGCGGACGGCCGCGACCTTGCCCTCGGTCCCGCGCGCACCGAAGCCCGGCGCCACGAGGATGCCGTCGTACTCGGCGAGCGATGCGGTGCCCGACTTCTCGAGGTCCTCGCTATCGATGTGCCGGATCTCGACGCGGCAATCGTTCGCGATGCCGCCATGGAGCAGCGCCTCGTTGAGGCTCTTGTACGCCTCGACGAGCGAGACGTACTTGCCGATGAATCCGACCGTGACCTTGCGCTTGGGCTCGGTGATCTTGCGGACCACGTCCTCCCAGACCGACAGGCGCGACGCGCGCGACCAGATGTTGAGCAGCGCGGCGAGCTTCTGATCGAGGCCTTGCTCGCACAGCATCACCGGCAGGCGATACACGGTGTCGACGTCGACGGACTGGAACACGGCGTCGCTCGCGACCGAGCAGAACATCGCCATCTTCTTGATCGTCTCCTCGGTGAGCTTCTGCTCGCACCGCACGACGAGCACGTCGCACTGGATGCCGATCTCGCGCAGCTTCTGCACCGAGTGCTGGGTGGGCTTGGTCTTGAACTCACCAGCCGCGCGAATGTGCGGGACCAGCGTGAGGTGAACGCTGACCGAGTTCTGCGTGCCGAGCTCGACGCGCAGCTGGCGCACCGCCTCGAGGAACGGCAGCGACTCGATATCGCCGACCGTGCCGCCGACTTAGACGACCAGGACGTCGAGTCCCTCGGCCGCCTTGTTGATGCGCGCCTTGATCTCGTCGGTGATGTGCGGAATCACCTGGACCGTCGAGCCGAGATACTCGCCTCGACGCTCCTTGCCGATCACGGCCGAGTACACGACGCCGGTCGTGATGTTGTTGAGCCGCGACATCTTCGTCGAGACGAAGCGCTCGTAGTGACCGAGGTCGAGGTCGGTCTCGGCGCCGTCGTCGGTGACGAACACCTCGCCGTGCTGGGTCGGGTTCATCGTTCCCGGATCCACGTTGATGTATGGATCGAGCTTCATGTTCGCGACCTTGAGGCCGCGGTTCTCCATCAGCGCACCGATGGATGCGGAGACCATGCCCTTACCAAGCGAGCTGACAACGCCGCCGGTCACGAACACGAATTTGGTCTGCTGCGCCATGAGAACCTCTCGTGGCGCCGTGCCAGCTCGACCCGAGCTAGCTGAAGTGCGCCAGACGGTTTCTACCCGATCGCGACGACGAAACACAAGCGAGGCCGAAATTCGGTAGAGATCGCCGAAGTCTTCGCAGGTTGCGGGCGAATGACAGGCGGATGCCTTGCGCTGATGAGCGTACTCACGCCCGGGCGGGCGCGCGGCTCCCGCCGTCGTGTCCTCGTCCGTGCAGCGGTTTACCGGCCTCGTGCGTCTCGCGCTTCTCTCCCTTGGTCTTGCCGTCCTTGGCGTAGTGCTCGACGAGCGCGTTGACCTCCGAGCCGAGCAGCAAGACGAGACCGGCGATGTACAGCCAGAGCATCAGGATGATCATGGCGCCGATGCTGCCGTACGTAGCGCTGTAGCTGCCGAAGTTCTGCACGTAGAACGCAAACCCGAGCGACGCGGCGATCAGCAGTGTCACTCCGAGCACGCTACCGGGCGTGACGAACTTGAACTTCTGTTCGAGGTTCGGGCCCAGGCGGTACGTGAGGGCGAAGCCGAGCAGCAGGGCTGCGATGATGAGCACCCACCGCAGCACCGCGAAGAACGTCAGCAACACCGAGCTGAAGCCCCAGTTGCTGCCGATCCAGTCCTGGATGACGCCACCGAGCACGACGAGCGAGAGCGCGCCGATCACGAGCACGCCGAACATCAGGCTGAGCCCGACCGCGACCGCGCGGCCCTTCACGAAGCTGCGCGCCTCCTTGACGTCGTACGTGATGTTCAGCTGCTGCATGATCGCGTACATGCCCGACGTCGCCGCCCACAGTGTCGCCAGCGCACTGAACGACAACAAACCTCCACGGCGCTGGCTCGTCACGTCCTGCACGATGCCGGACACGAGCTTTCCCGACTCCGCGGGCAGCACCTGACGCAGCAAGTCCATGATCGCCTGATCGACGTTGGCGATGGGCAAGTAGGGCAGCACGGAGATCGTGATGATCAGTGCCGGAAACATCGCGAGCGTCAGGAAGTAGCCGAGCGCCGCGGCGCCGTTGAACACATTGTCGTCGCTGATCTCGCGCTTGAGATCGTGGCCGAACTGCTTCCACGAGACGCCATGGAGAAGCTTCATGTCGATCGAGATCCGTCGCAACTCGCGTTCCAGATCTGCGCGGCGGGCCACCGTAGCGCGAGCGCACGCTTGCTGAAGACTGCAACGACGCATGCCGACATCGTCGGCGTGAACATCGGCACTCGCTGTCCGTCGATGGCGCCGGGACGGCAAGCACGAAGTCGCGCGCGCCGCCGGGTCCCACTAGAATCGACGCGTGACCTGGCTCGAGGCTCAGTTCGATCGCGTCCTCGCGTGGGCCGCGACCCATATTCCGACTGCGGTGCTCGCCGTCCTCGTGATCGCCATCGGTTACGTCGTGGCGCTGCTGTTCCGCGCGCTGGCAACAAGCCTGTTGCGGAGGTGGAGCACTCGCCTGGTCGGGGTCGTCGAGCGGATGTCCCACCGGCGGGGAGTCGCCATGCCGCTCGACCAGGCCGAGGCTGAGACGGTGGTGGTTTCGGTCACCAGCCGGATCGTGTTCTGGCTGGTGTTCGCGATCTTCCTGGCGGTCGCGACCAGCGTGCTTGGCGTGCCCGTGATCTCGACCTGGCTCCAGGGCTTTGCCGCGTACCTGCCGCGGGTGCTCGCGGCGGCCGCGGTGCTGCTGCTCGGCGTGCTCGCCGGACACGTCGCCCGCATCCTCGCGCTGTCGGCGGCAGCATCAGGCGGGCTGACCTACGCCAGGCCGCTCGCGCGCACGGTCCACCTGGGTGTCGTGGTCGTCGCCGCGGTCATCGCGATCGGCGAGCTTGGCGTCGAGGTCACGATCCTCATCGTGCTCGGCGCGATCGCGCTCGGAGCGGTCCTCGGCGGCGCCGCCCTCGCCTTTGGACTCGGCGCACGGGGCGCGGTGAGCAACCTGGTGGCCTGCCACTATCTGGCGCGCATGTATCGCGTCGGACACCGCGTGCGCATCGAGGGCTACGAGGGACCGATCGTCGCGATCGAGCCCACGGCCGTCGTGCTACAGACCGCCGAGGGCCGCGTCTCCATTCCGGCCCGCATGTTCAGCGAGAAGCCATCGATCCTGCTGACCGGCGAGCAGGCGCCATGACCCCGACCGAACTGCTCGTGGAGGCGCTGCTCGAGAGTCACCCCGAGGACGCCGCGCGCGCGCTCGAGCCACTGAACGTCGCCGAGGTCGCGGCGCTCGTGGTCGAGCTCGAGCCCCACCACGCGGCGGCGGTCGTGCTCCGCATGGACCTGGCATTCGCAGCCTCGACGCTCGAGCAGATCGATGCCCGCGAGGTGGCCGAGATCCTCTCCGGGGCGCCCGCCGCGGCGGCGGCCAACCTCTTGCGTCGCTTCGCGAGCGCACACCGCGACGCCGTGCTCGCGGCGTGTCCGGCCGGCATCGCCGGCGCGGTGCGTGCGGTACTCGCACATCCCGCCCGCACCGCGGGTGCCCTCATGGATCCCCAGGTGCCCGCATTGCCCGGTGACGTCACGGCCGGGGCGGCGTGCGCCGTGATGCGCGAGCGCCCGGATCGGTTCAAGCACTACGTCTACGTCGTCGATCGCGCCGGTGCGCTCGTCGGCGTCACCCGCCCGATCGAGATCTTCAGCGCCGCCGCCGACGCCCCGCTCACGACGTTCATGAGGTCACCGGTGGCACGGATCGCGGTCGATGACATCGAAGTGGCGGTGCTCGCTCATCCGGGGTGGGCGCGCTATCGGTCGATGCCCGTCGTCGATCGTGACGGCAGGCTGGTGGGTGTGCTGCGTGACGACGTCGTGCAGTCCATGCAGCGGGCGCGGGCGGCCCACGGCGCCACGCCGATCTCGTTCGCGGTCTCGCTCGCCGAGCTGTTCTGGCTCGGCCTCACCGGCGTCACCGAGGGTGTCGCGAGCGTGATCGGTCGCGAGACCAGCCAGCCGCTGAAAGCCTCGGGCGACGAGGTCGAGCCGTGACGGCGGTCGCGGCGGCGACGCCAGCGCGAGCGGCGCTCGTCGATCAGCTCGTGTCGCTGTATCCGCATCTGGCGGCCGCGACCCTCGAGCGGGCCGAGCCGACCGACGTCGCGCACCTGCTCGATACCCGCACACCGACGAGCGCGGCGAGCGTACTCGCGACCATGGTGCCGGAGCACGCCGCACGTGTCCTCATCGCGCTCGATGACGCCCATGTCCGCGGCGTCCTCGCGGCCATTCCGGCACCGCGCGGGGCCGCCATCCTGGCCTGGCTGGAGTCAGGCGCGCGCGAGCATGTGCTCCGCCTCGCTGGCGATGCCGCGCGCGAGCTTCGCGAGCTGCTCGCCTATCGGCCGAACACCGCAGGCGCGCTCATGGATCCGCGGGTCGGTACCGCGCGCGAACGCGAGACAGCGGCAGCGGCACTCGAGCGCCTGCGCGATACTGCCACGTCGACCCACGAGCTCTACGTCGTCGACGACGACCATCACCTGGTCGGCCTCGTTCCCCTTCACAAGCTCGCACTCGCAGCACGCGAGGCACCGATCTCTTCGTTGATGGAGCGGCGTCCGGGCGCCGTGGCCGCGACCGACACCCGCGAGGAGCTCGTCGAGTACCTGGCGCGTACGGGTCTACCGAGCATCGCGGTGGTCGACACCGACGGTGGACTGCTCGGCGTCCTGCGGCACGCCGCGCTCGTCGGAGCCGCCGAGGAGGAAGCCGTGATCGACCTCCAGCGCATGGTCGGTGCGAGCGTGGACGAGAAGGCGCTGTCGCCCGTGGGCTTCACGGTCAAGAAACGCCTGCCATGGCTCCACATCAACCTGCTGACGGCGTTCATCGCGGCGGCCGTGGTCGGCTTGTTCGAGACCACGATCGCGACCGTCAGTGCGCTCGCGGTGCTGCTCCCCGTGGTCGCGGGCCAGTCCGGAAACAGCGGCGCCCAGGCCATGGCCGTCACGATGCGCGGCATCTCGCTGCGCGAGGTGCGCGGCTCGCACTGGCGGCGCCTCGCGTTCAAGGAAGTGATGGTCGGCACCATCAACGGGGCTGCGATCGCGATCAGTGCAGGTGCCGGTGTGCTGGTCTGGAGCCGGTCGCTCGGACTGGCGATCGTGATCGCGATCAGCATGGTATTCGCGATGGCTGCTGCGAACCTGGCCGGCGCGTCGATCCCGCTCCTGCTCCAGCGCCTGGGCCAAGACCCCGCGCAGTCCGCGTCGATCTTCCTCACCACCGTGACCGACGTCGTCGGCTTCAGCGTGTTCCTCGGGCTCGCGACCCTCGCCATTCACTGGCTCTGACGACAGCGTGCCGACAGCAGTGCCGCGACACCCGGCACGAGCACGCTCGCGACCGTCGTCGTTCCAGGTGCGAGCCCGGCGGCAACACGAAACGATCGATAACCGGCGATCGCGCCGACGACCATCGCGGCCACGTCGATCAAATCGTCGTTGCCCATCTGCTCTCGCCGGTCCGTCGCCACGAGCACCTCCCCCATGCGCAGCAGGTATTCCACGAACACGGTCGCGAGCGCCCCCTGACCGCTCGCGACGCCGCGGGCCTGGTGAAACAGCACGACGAATGCCGGGTGGGCAGCGAAGAACGCATCATGGGCCGCGATCACCGCAGCAATGCGCTCCTCCTGGGTGGCCAACGCAGATGCCGGCGCCAGGTAGTCGCGACGCAGGATCTCGACACCCTGGCCGACCAGCTCACCGATCAACTGATCCTTGGACTCGAAGTAGTTGTAGAAGGCACCCTTCCCAAGATCGCTGCGGTCGGTGATGTCCTCGACCCGGGTCGCGTGGATCCCGCGCTCGGCGAACAGCTTGATGGCGACGTCCAGCAGCGCCTGCCGGGTCCGGTCCTTCTTGCGCTCCCTACGCGAAGGCGGCGAAGTCATGGTCTTATACGACCCTTATACACGATGTAACCAAACAAATAACCAAATATAATTCGAGTTGACACTCGACTTCGACGGGACTTATAAGACTACTACTCATTTACGACCGGAAGTCGTATCGGCTCATGCGAACACCCTCATCGACGTATCGACTGCAGCTGCACGCCCAGCTGGGTTTCGCAGGGGCGGCATCGACCGTTGCCTACCTCGATCGGCTCGGGATCACGGACGCCTACGTTTCCCCCGTGCTCGAAGCAGCGCCTGGAAGCACGCACGGCTACGACGTGGTCGACCATTCGCGCATCGCGCCGGAGCTCGGCGGGGAGTCCGCGCTGATCGAGCTCGCCACGCAGCTTCGAGATCGAGGCATGGGGCTGCTGGTCGACGTGGTCCCCAATCACATGTCGATCACGAGCGGACGCAATGGCTGGTGGAACGACGTGCTCGAGAATGGCCCTAGCTCGCCCTACGCGCGCTACTTCGACATCGACTGGAACCCACCGAAGTCCGAGCTCAAGGCCAAGGTCCTGCTGCCGATCCTCGGTGATCAGTTCGGCCGAGTCCTCGAGCGCCGCGAGCTGCAGCTGCGCTACGAAGGCGAACGATTCGTGGTCGCGTGCGGCGGCACCGAGTTGCCGGTGGCACCCCGCACCTGGCCGCATGTCCTCGAGCCCATGTTGCGGGACCTCCGCCACGAGCTCGGCGATGCCGACAGCGCGGTGCTCGAGCTCGAGAGCATCCTGACATCGCTCGCCCACCTGCCGCGCCGAACCGAGACAGATCGCGCGCGGGTGCGCGAGCGGATGCGCGAGAAGGAGATCGCCAAGCAGAGATTTGCGCGGCTGTTCGACAATCCTGCCGCCGCGCGAGCGCTCGGGCGCGCCGTCGCCGAGATCAACGGGGTGGACGGCGACCCATCGAGCGTTGATCGGCTCGAGGCGTTGCTCTCGGATCAGGGGTATCGGCCGAGCTTCTGGCGCGTCGCGTCCGACGAGATCAACTACCGCCGGTTCTTCGACATCAACGAGCTCGCTGCGATCCGGATCGAAGAGCCCGCCGTGTTTCGAGCGGTCCACGCGGTTCCGCTTCGCCTGGTAGGGCTCGGACTTGTCACCGGCCTACGCATCGATCATGTCGACGGCCTGCTCGCGCCGCGTCAGTACCTCACCGACCTGCGGCAGGTGCTCGATCTCGCCACCAGCACACCCGCGAATCCCCGTCCGGACGCCGGGTGCTCGATCGTCGTCGAGAAGATCCTCGATCTGGGAGAGCGACTTCCGCCGGGCTGGCCGGTCGACGGCACCACCGGCTACGAGATCGCGGCGTGGCTGACGCGTGTGATGGTCACCGTCGCGGGGCTTGCCGCGATCGAGGAGACGTATCAGGCGTTCACGAACAACCGCGCATCGCTTCCCGATGTGGTCTACGAGAGCAAGGTGCTCGTGCTCGAGACCGCGATGTCGGCCGAGCTCACCGTCCTGGCCCGCAAACTCGACGACATCTCTGAGCAACACCGAACGTCACGCGACTTCACGCTCAACAGTCTCCAGGCTGCGCTCTTGCAGCTGATCGCGTGCTTCCCGGTGTATCGCACGTACATCGACGTGCACGACGTCTCGATCTCCGAGTCCGATCGTTCTCACATCGAGGCCGCGGTCACCGAGGCCAAGCGGCGCAACCCGGCGACGAGCGGTTCGATCTTCGAGTTCGTCCGCGGCCTGCTGCTCCTCGAACACCCCGCTGGGCTCGACGAGATCCAGCTCGCGGCGCGGCGCGACTTCGTGCTGCGGTTCCAGCAGCTGACCAGCCCGGTGATGGCGAAGGGATACGAGGACACCGCGCAGTACCGCCACGTTCCGCTTCTCGCCCTCAACGATGTTGGAAGCCACCCGAGCGCGGCGACCGTTGACGAGCTCCACGGTCATCTCGCGCGCCGCGCGGTCGAGTCACCGCGAGCGATGTCGACCACAGCGACCCACGATACCAAGCGAGGTGAAGACATTCGCGCCCGGCTCTGCGTGTTGTCCGAGCTGCCCAGCGAGTGGCACCAGGCGCTGGTCCGGCTCGCGTTGCTCACTCGCGCGCATCGGACGAGTCACCGGGCGCCAGCGGCCAACGACGAGTATCTGTTGCTCCAGACCCTGCTCGGTGCGTGGCCTCCGGGCATGCAGGCACCGGACACGGAGTTCGTCGCGCGAATCCAGGCCTACATGATCAAGGCGCTTCGCGAGGCCAAGCTCCACACCAGCTGGATCGATCCGAACGAAGCGTACGAGCGCGACATCGCCCAGTTCATCGCGACGGTCCTCGATCCGATCGGGGGCGCCGAGTTTCTCGCCGAGCTGGCAGCGCTTCGCGTCAAGATCGAGCGCCCCGGCTTCTTCAACGCGCTGTCACAGGTGGTGCTGAAGATCGGCATCCCGGGTGTTCCCGACTTCTACCAGGGTACCGAGCTGTGGGATCTCAGCCTGGTCGATCCCGACAATCGACGTCCGGTCGACTTTCCACGCCGGGCGCAGATGCTCGACGAGCTGTGCCAGGCCGCCGAGCTAGACACCCCGGGCCTCATCGATCGGCTCAGGACGAGCCTCGAGGACGGCCGGATCAAGATGCTGGTGACCGCGCGGTGCCTGGCGGTGCGGCGCGTCCGGCGCGAGCTATTCGTGCGGGGTGCCTATCGGCCCGTGACCGCGACCGGCACCGCGCGAGATCAGGTGATCGCGTTCGAGCGATCGCACGAGGGCGCACGGGTGATCGTCGCCTGCGGCAGACACTTCACTGCTCTTGCCGCAGCGCCCGATGATCCAGTGGGTCGGTGCTGGGGCGACACCACGATCATGGTGGGCGACGGCCGCGTTCGCGATGCGGTGACGGGCCGCAGCCTGACGGCGGGCCGGGACGGCACGCTCGCGCTGACCGAGGTGTTCGCGCACCTGCCAGTCGCGATGCTGGAGGTGCAACCGTGACCACCTACGATCCCACGCTCGGCGCCCGCGTCGTCGACGGCGGAGCTCGATTCCGCGTCTGGGCGCCGCGCCAGCGCGAGGTCAGCGTCAAGGTGAACGCCCAGCAGCATGTGCTCGCTGCAGCGGGCGGTGGCATGTTCGAGACCTACGTCCGCGGGGTGACAGCCGGTGACGATTACACGTACGTCATCGGCGGCCGCGAGCGGCCCGATCCGGTCAGCCGCTGGCAGCCCGGTGGCGTGCACGGGCCGTCGCGGGTGGTCGATCCGAGCCGCTTCACCTGGACGGACCAGGAATGGCGCGGCCTGCCGCTCGAGCAATATCTCGTCTACGAGCTCCACGTCGGCACATTCACGACCGAGGGTACGTTCGCCGCGGCGATCGCCAGGCTCCCTCATCTCGTGGCGCTCGGCGTCACCGCAGTCGAGCTGATGCCGGTGGCCGAGTTTCCGGGCACGCGCAACTGGGGCTACGACGGCGTCCACATGTTCGCGCCGCAGTCGACCTACGGCGGCCCCGACGGCCTGCGCATGTTCGTCGATGCGTGCCACGCGGCGGGCCTCGCCGTGATCCTCGACGTCGTCTACAACCACGTCGGACCGGAGGGCAACTACCTCGCCGAGTTCGGTCCGTACTTCACCGACCGCTACAGAACGCCGTGGGGCCCCGCGATCAACTACGACGATGCCGACTCCGATCACGTGCGAGGTCACGTGATCACGAACGCGGCGTACTGGATCGGCGAGTATCACATCGACGGACTCCGGCTCGACGCGATCCACGGGATCTTCGACTTCTCCGCCCGGCATGTCCTGGCCGAGCTGGCCGATGCCGCGCGAGCCGCCGGATGCGGGCGCGATGTGCACGTGATCGCGGAGAGTGACCTCAACGACGTCCGCGTGATCCGCGACGTCGATCGCGGCGGATACAGGCTCGATGCGCAGTGGAGTGACGACCTCCACCACGCCTTGCGCACGGTGTTGACCAGCGACCGGCGCGGCTACTTCGAGGATTTCGGTCGCGTCGATCAGCTGGCCAAGGCGCTCACCGATGGCTTCGTCTATGACGGCACGTATTCAACCCACCGTCGGCGCCGGCACGGAAGCTCGTCGGCGAGCGAGCCCGGCAAGCGCCTCGTCGTGTACTCGCAGAACCACGACCAGATCGCGAATGGCTCGCAGGGTCGCCGCCTCACGGAGCTCGTGGGCCACCGCGCGCACAAGCTCGCGGCGGCTCTCGTGCTGGTCGCCCCGAACGTACCGATGCTGTTCATGGGTGAGGAGTATGCGGAGCTCGCACCGTTCACCTACTTCATCGAGCACGGCGACCCGGCGCTCGTCGAAGCGGTCCGCGAAGGCAGGCGCCGCGAGCTCGGTGCGCTCGACGGCGAGCTCGTCGATCCGCAGGCCGAGGCGACGTTTCGCGCGTGCACGCTCGACTGGTCCCTGCTCGAGCAAGACCGTCACGCCGAGATGCTGCGGTGGTATCGCGCGCTCATTGCACTGCGGCGGAGTGTGCCGTGCCTGGCGAATTGCCGCAGCGATCTCGCGGCCACGTGGGCCAACAACGCCGAGCGATGGCTCGTGCTCGAGCGGCGTGGCCCGGCACATGAGCGCTCGGCGCTCGTCGTCTGCAACTTCGGCGATGCGGCACGGACGATCACGTGCGCCGGCCCGACAGGAACCTACGAGCTCGCGCTGTCGAGCGAGGCTTCGGACACCGACACTTCGGGGCCGATCGAGCTCGCGACACCGTGGACGCTCGAATTGCCGCCCCAGACCGCGCGCATCTATCTATCCACCCATCCCGCGCGGGAGCGCAGCGCATGACCGCGCTGGTGATCCACGGCCATTTCTATCAGCCGCCGCGCGAGAATCCGTGGACAGGCTCGATCGAGCGCGAGCCGAGCGCGCATCCCGATCATAACTGGAACGAGCGAATCCACCGCGAGTGTTATCGCGCCAACGCGTTCGCTCGAGTCGTCGATGATTACGGCCGGGTCGAACGCATCGTCAACAACTACGAGCACGTCAGCTTCAACGTCGGCCCGACGCTGATGTCGTGGATCCAGCTCAACGATCCAGAGGCCTATGAGCAGATCCTCGCCGCCGATCGAGCAAGCGCCGCGGCGCGCGGCGGCCACGGCAACGCCATCGCCCAGGGCTACAACCACGCGATCCTCCCGCTGTGCAACGATCGCGACCGCCGCACCCAGATCCGCTGGGGCATCGCCGATTTTCGGCATCGGTTTGGCCGCCAGCCGGAGGCCTTGTGGCTGCCCGAGACCGCCTGCAATGCCACGACACTCGACGCCCTGATCGACGAGGGCATGCGCTACGTGATCCTGTCGCCGTATCAGGCCGAGCGAGTGCGCGAGCTCGGCGCGTCACACTGGAGCGACGTCTCCGCTGGCAATATCGATCCCGGGCACGCTTACGCGGCGTTCCACGGTGATGGCAGCGGTCGGTCGATCGCAGTGTTTTTCTACGACGGGCCGATCTCGCGCTCGATCGCGTTCGAAGGATCGCTGGCCACGAGCCAGGCCTATGTCGCCCGGCTCGCCCAGGCCCACGGCGGCCCCGGGCGGCTGGTGCACATCGCGACCGACGGCGAGTCGTACGGACACCACACCAAACACGGCAACCGCGGCCTGGCTCACGCCGTCATCCACGAGGCACCCGCGCACGACTTCACGCTGACCAACTACGGTGCGTTCCTCGATCATCACCCACCTCGCATGGAGGTTCAGATCAAGGCCGGCCCCGGCGGCGAGGGGACAGCGTGGAGCTGCGCGCATGGCGTGGGGCGGTGGTACCGGGACTGCGGCTGTAGCGGCGGCGCTGCTGAGGGCTGGCACCAGGCGTGGCGCCAGCCGCTGCGCAGCGCGCTTGATTACCTGCGCGACGTGATCGCGATGCGATTCGAGGAGACGCGCGGGATCCTGTTTCGCGACCCGTGGGCAGCCCGCGACGGCTACCTCGCGTTCACCCTCCAGCGCAGCGATGCGACCACCTCCGACTGGCTGGAGGATCAAGCGGGTCGTGGGCTCGCGCTGCCGGAGCGCGCGACCGCGCTGGCTCACCTCGAGCTTCAGCGCAATGCCCAGCTCATGTACACCAGCTGCGGTTGGTTCTTCGCCGACATCTCCGGCATCGAGACGGTACAGGTGATGAAGTACGCGCAGCGAGCGCTCGCGCTGCTCGACGAGCTAGATCTCGACGGCCCCCGCGAGCAGTTCCTGGACCAGCTCGCCCAGGCGCGCAGTAATTTGCCGGCGATGGGCAACGGCGCCGACGTCTACCGCAGGTTCGTCGATCCGCTGCGGGTCCACCCCCAACGGGTCGGTGCGCACATCGCGATCTCGAGCCTGGTCGACGATAGTCGCCCGACTGGGACCACGGCCGGCTACCGGTTCCGCGCGAGGAGCCTCCGCCGGCAGCGTCACGGCCGGCTGATCATGGCGACCGCACACATCGAGCTGCACGAGCGCGCGATGGAGAAGCGGTTCGACCTCAGCGTCGCCGCCATGCACTTCGGTGGCGTCGACTTCTACTGCGTCGCCCGACCATTCGAAGGAGAGCATCGGTTCGCTGCGGCGGCCGCACGGCTGTGGGCGAGCTTTCGGACCGCGTCGTTGCCGGTGATTCTCCGCATCGCACAAGAAGAGTTCGGGCCCGATGAGTATGGGCTGGAGAGCCTGCTGCCGGAAGGCAGGGCCACGATCACGGCGATGGTGCTCGGCAACATCGTCGGCAATTTCACGCAGGAGTACACGCGCCTGTACGAAACGAACCAGCGGGTGCTCGAGATGCTGCAGAGCGCCGGGCTCGAATTTCCGCCGGAGCTATTGGCAGCCGCAGAGTTCACGTTCAGCCGCAGGTTCGAGCAGGCAATTCGTGAAGCGAACGGCAGCCACCTGCCACAGAGCTATCCGCTCGCGGTGCAGATCGCCCAGGAAGCCAAGCGGCGCGGGTTCCACCTCGACCTCACCAACTCGCTGCCCATCATGACAAAGACGCTCGCGGATGCCGCGGCCGAAGCCGTCGCCGATCCGATTCCAGAGCGCGTCGACCAGGTGGTCGCACTCACCCAGCTCGTGCGCCGGCTCGGGATGGAGCGTGCGATGGACCGCGCGCAGGAGATCGTCGACAGGGTTTTGCCCCGCGAGGCGACTGGCAGCGCGGCGCGTGCCCTGCGCACCGCGTTCGGGATGGTCAGCGCGACCGGCGAGTCGAGCCGCCTCATTCGAGGGATCGCGTGAGACTCAGAGCGAACGACGCCAGCCGGAGATCTCGGTGCCGTTCGATGCGCTCGCCGCGCCGTTGGCGCGCGAGCCCGTCGCGACCGCGGGCGACTTGGTCGCAGCTTCGAGCGCGGCGGCGATGATTGCGGCCGACAGCTCGGCGTCGTCGGCGCGCGGCGCGAGCTCGGCGGCGTACTTGCCGATGAAGCCGGTGTCGTAATCGCCGGCGATGAACTGCTCCTGGCGAAAGCAACGCCGGTGGAACGCGAGGTTCGTCTCGATGCCGCGCACGACATACTCATCGAGCGCGCGTCGCATGCGAGCGACGGCTTTCGTACGATCCTCGCCCCACACCACGAGCTTGCTGATCATCGGATCGTAGTGGACCGGGATCTCGGCGCCCTCGTAGCAGCCACTGTCGTTGCGGATGTACGGACCGTCGGGCACCCGCAGATGCGTGATCTTGCCGGGCGACGGCAAAAACTTCACCGGATCCTCGGCGTAGATGCGGCACTCGACAGCGTGACCGCGGCGGCGCGCATCGAGCTGTTCCTGCGTGAGCGGCAGCGGCTTGCCCTCGGCAACGTCGAGCTGCCAGGCAACGAGATCGAGCCCGTAGATCATCTCGGTGACCGGGTGCTCGACCTGCAGCCGCGTGTTCATCTCGAGGAAGTAGAAGCCACCATCGGCACCGAGCAGGAACTCGCAGGTGCCGGCACCGACGTAATTCACGGCGCGTGCAGCGGCGACCGCTGCGGCGCCCATCTTGGCGCGCAGCTCGGGCGAGACCACGGGAGACGGCGCCTCTTCGACGACCTTCTGGTGGCGACGCTGGATCGAGCAATCGCGCTCGCCGAGGTGAACGATGCTGCCGTGCGTGTCGCCGAACACCTGGATCTCGATGTGGCGGGCGCGAATGATCGCCTTCTCGATGTAGACGGTGCCGTCGCCGAACGCGGCCGTCGCCTCGCGGCGGGCGCCGTCGAAAGCTGCAGGCAGGTCCGCCTCATTCTGCACCAGGCGCATGCCCTTGCCGCCACCGCCGGCCGCTGCCTTGAGCAGGACCGGGAAACCGACCTTCTTCGCCGCCACGAGTGCGGCCGCCGAGTCCGGGAAGCCATCGGTGCCTGGGCCGTTATCGCCGGGAACCACGGGTGTGCCAGCAGCGCTCACCGTCTTGCGAGCCTCGGTCTTGCTGCCCATCCTGCGCATGGAGTCAGCGCTCGGGCCGATGAACGTGATACCGGCAGCGGTGCACGCGTCCGCGAAGTCTTCGTTCTCCGACAGGAAGCCATAGCCGGGGTGAACCGCGTCCGCACCACTGCTCTTGCACGCGGCGATGATCTTCTCGATCACGAGATAGCTCTGCGCAGCGGCCGCCGGGCCGATATGGACGGCCGCATCGGCCATCTGGACGTGCGGGGCGAGCCGATCCACGTCGCTGAACACCGCAACCGTCTCGATTCCGCGTTCCCTACAGGTACGCATCACGCGAACAGCAATTTCGCCACGGTTAGCTACGAGCACTCGGCGGATCGGCGCTGACATCGCGCGCACATTACTACTAACCGTGTAAAATCCTAGCCGGGAGACCGTCTTGGCCGACACGAATACCCGACAAGGGAAACGCACTCCGGTCACGCTCAAGATCAAGTTCAAGAGCGAGACCCTCGAGCAGTTCATCGAGCGTTATGCGGTCGATGTCAGTCAGGGCGGCATCTTCATTCGCACGAAGGATCCGCTCGCCGTAGGCACGCAGATGAAGTTCGAGTTTCAGCTGCGCGATGCCTCACCGCTGATCGCGGGTGAAGGCACGGTGGTGTGGACTCGCGAGAACGATCCGAGCCGTCCGGCGATCGCGCCCGGCATGGGTGTTCGCTTCGACCGGCTCGCCGATGGCAGCCAGACCGTGCTCGAGAAGATCCTTGCCGAGAAGGCCAAGCAGGCGCCGTCGCGCTCTGCCAACCAGACCGCGCCCGGTGATTCGAGCAAGGCCGCGATGTTCACCGACACGCCCACGCGCGTTGCGCCGGCACCGGTGCAGGAAGCGCTCGGCGTTCGCGGTCGCAACCGCGCTGACTCCGAGCAGACGCCGTTGCCCAAGCCGATGCCGTTTCACTCCGACGCGGAGGACTTCGACGAGAGCGCGTTCGCGGAAGCGACGAAGATTCGCTCCCTCGACGAGCTTGCGCTGCACAGCGTCGGCATGGATACCGGCGACGGCATGATGAACGACGCCGCGGAAATGACGAAGATCATGCCGGCCGACGAGCTCTCGGTGCGCCGCCAGGCCGGCCGCGGCGACGCGACGATCTCCGATCCACCGCTCGCGTCGCCGCCCGAGGAGGCACGCATCCCGATCGATCGCGATTCGGCGCCCGGGCTGCCGAGCCCGCCCGCCGTCGAGCCCTCTCGATCGCAGCGGATGCTCGACACCACGCCGTCGCCGCGCATCGATCCACCGGCCCGCCCATCGCAGCCGTCGACGCCGCCGATGTCCACGCACGGAAGCGGCAGCGGTACGCCGAGCCCGAGCGAGTCGCAGCGCACGCAGGTCGGCCTCGGTAACCCGAAGACCACGTCGCAGCCGATGCCGAAAGTCGCAGCGGCAACCGAGTCGGCCGTTCCGCGCGCGGTATCCGCCGAGCCCTCGCATCCAATCGCGCCGTCACGTCCGAGCAGCGCTCCGATCATCCTCGGCATCCTCGTGGTGGTCGCCGCGGCGATGGGCGCCGTGTACTGGTTCGTGCTGCGCGATCCGGGCACGAGCAACAACACCGTCGTCGAGACCACACCGGGCAGCGCCGTCACGCCGGGCAGTGGCAGCGGCGTTGCGATGGGTAGCGATCAAGGCAGCGCGGTCGCGATGGCCGGATCTGGCTCCGATGATGCTGGTTCCGCCGCCGGTAGCGCGATGGCCGGCAGCAATGAAGGAAGCGCGGTCGTGCCTGCTGGCCCGACCGTCGACACCGTGATCAGCGCGTCCGCCAGGGGCGCGACCGTCGAGATCGTCGGTACCGACATGAAGGGCCCGTCGCCGTTCACCGCGAAGCTCGAGAAGGACAAGCCGTACAAGGCTCGCATCAGCGCGGCCGGCTTCACGCTCTCCGAGATCGACGTCAAGGGTGGTGAGCGCACCACCGCGAAGCTCGTGCTCAAGCCGCGCGTCGTGAGCGTCTCGACCGATCCGGCGGGCGCGTCGATCTACGTCGACAACGTCGACACGGGCAAGGTCACGCCAGACTCCGTCACGCTCTCGGCCGCGCAAGCGGGTCGCGCACGCGTGCGCATCAGCCTGCGCCGCACCGGATTTCGTTCGGTCGACACGACCGTCGAGGCAGCAGCGTTCAAAGATGAAGGCGGCACGATGACGAGTGCCGTCGCAGCCAAGCTCACCGTTCAGCAGGTCGTGCGTCCCAATCCCAATCCCAATCCCAATCCCGGCACCGGCGCAGGATCGGGTAGCGCAGGCACGGGCACTGGCAGCGCAGGCACGGGCACCGGCAGCGCGACAACGCCGCCCACCGGCACGGGTACGGGAAGTGCGACGCCGCTTCCGGCGGGTACCGGCACGGGCTCCGCGACGAAGCCGACGACGGGTACCGGTACCGGTAGCGCCACGCCCACGCCGACGCCGGCTCCGCCGACCAGCAGTGGCGGCGGCTTACCCACCGAGCTGAAGTAGTCGATGCGCGCGGGCGCTGTCACCGTTGCTGTGTGGCTCGCTTCGAGCCTCGCCGCGTGCAAGGACAAGCAGGCTGCAGCGCCGGCTCCGACGGCACCAGCGCCGTCCGCACCCATCGCGCCGGCCGATGCGGCGGCCCGGCCCGAGGTCGCGCGTCCGAGCGAAGCGACCACGCCGCGCGAGCCGCTCGGCGAGCCGCTCTCGACCGAGGATGCGGCGAAGATCATCCCTGCGCTCGCGACCGGCAAGGAGATCCTGCCGCTGCGTCAGACGAGCGACAAGCGGCAGGTCCACGCGACGTGGTGTCTCGACGGCGAGACGGCCGACGAGGTCGCCAAGGATGTCGGGCGCCAGATGTCAGCGGCGGGCTTCAACAACCTCGCGATCCGTGGCGAGGCGCGCAAGGCCGGCGTTCAGGGCGATAAGGACGGCTTTCACCTCTCGATGATCGTGTCGGCGTCGAGCGCTGCCAACTGCCCTGCGCCGAAGCACTACTTCGCGAGCGCGACTGTCTTTCGCAAGCCATGACGCGCATGGTGGCGGCGCTCGCGATCTTCGCGCTCGCGCCGGCGTGCGGACGCCTCGAGTTCGCACCCGTCCCACGCGACAGCGATACGGACAGCGCGGATGACAGCGATGTCGAAGACGCGACCGGCGATGCAGCAGCGGCGTGCTCTCCAGGCCTGATCGTGTGCGACCTGTTCGAGGCGCCCATCGATTCGCTGCGCTGGGACATCTCGGGCGGGACGTTCAACCTCGATACCACCATCGCGCATCGCGGCGCGTCGTCGGTGCGGTTCAGCATTCCGGCGACGCCCGCCGGCACACAGGTCGGCTCGTACATCGGCCACACCGATCCCGCGATCGCTGCCGCAAGCCAGCTGTGGACCCGCGCGTGGGTCCGCATGAGCGCCCTGCCAACCTCGACCAACGCGGCCGAGCTCCTCGTCGTGCAGCGTAGCGGTGCCCTCGGCAACTTCGTGTTCATCCGGAACAACGACGTGCAGCTGTACCACCAGATCGATCTCCAGAACGGCGGAGCCAGCGTCGTGGCCCCGCTCGACACCTGGTTCTGCCTGCTCTGGCGGCTGACGCTCTCGACCACGAACACGGGTGGCTCGGTCGTCACCAGCGACGTGCTACCGACATTCGCGATCTCGAACTCGATCACCCAGACGTCGCCAGCGATGGACAACGTGAGCTTCGGTCCGTTCTTCGCGACGAACAACATCGATGAACCGCAGCCCGCGTTCGATGTCTGGATCGACGACGTGATCGTCGATGACGCGCCCGTGACCTGCGCGGACTAACGCGCCATCGACTTGAGCCACTTCGAGGGGTCGCCGACGCGCGGACGCTCACCGCCACGAACGAGGTAGCGCACCGAGTGGGCAAGACCATCGAGCGTGAGCGGCCACATCGCGAAGACCGAAGCGATCACCTCGATGGTGGTGCCAGTCCAGAAGCGATCGGGCTCGGGGTTGAGCCACGCCGAGCTGCGGAAGTGGTGCGAGAGCCGGCGCAGCCACTCGATGCCCGAGGCACGGGTCTGCGAGTACAGATACATCGCGCCGCTCGCGTCGAGCAGCTCGGCCGGATGCATGAGCGCGTCGCCCACGACCACCAGCTTCTCGTCACGGTCGCTGTTCGCGAGCAGGTCGGCGACCGGGACCGCCTTCTTGAACATCGCGTCCTCGTATACCGAGTTGTAGACGCAGTTGTGAAAGTAGTAGCTGCGGAACTTCGCGAAGCGACCCGAGCGCGACGCGGCCGTGAACAGACGGCTCACGAGCTCGGCGTGTGGATCCATCGAGCCGCCGACATCCATGAGCAGCACGACCTTCACGCGGTTGCGGCGCGGCGGCCGGAACACGATGTCGAGCTCGCCGGCGTTCTTGCACGTCTTGTCGACGGTGTCCTCGAGATCGAGCTCCTCGATCGCGCCCTCACGGCCGAGGCGGCGCAAGCCGCGCAGCGCCATGTCGATCTGGCGAACGTCGAGCACGACGTCGCGCCGGTACTCCTTGAACATGCGCGCATCGGCGACCGCCATCGCGCTGCGCCCGCCTCCCCCGCCGACGCGCATGCCCGTGGGGTGCTGCCCGCCAGAGCCGAACGGGGACGTGCCGCCGGTGCCGATCCAGCGGTTGCCCTTGTCGTGGCGTTCCTTCTGTTCCTTGAGCCGCTGCTCGAACAACTCGCGGAGCTTGTCCATGTCGAGCTCGCGCAGCGCCTGCCTCTGCTCCTCGGTGAGGCCCGCGAGCGCCTTTGGATCGCTGAGCCACGAGCGCAGCTGCTCGGTGAGATCGAGCGCGTCCTTGTGGATGTCCTTGAAGTACGCGAGGAACGCCTCGTCGTACGCATCGTAGAACGCGATGTCTTTGACGCAGAGCGTGCGGCACAGGTGATAGAAGCCGTCGAGCGACGACTCGTGCAGGCCGAGCGCCATCGCCTCCATCAGCGCCATCCATTCGTGCGTCGAGACCGGGATCTTCCGGCTGCGCAGCTCGAACAGGAAGTCGATCAGCACCTGCTTACGCCTTGGCTCGCTTGCTCACGAGCTCGACATCGCTCTCGGTCTTGAGCAGCGTGCCGAGGAACGGGATGCCATGGCCGACCTTCGCGAGATCGACGTTGGCCTTCTTGAGCGCGCAGATCCAGTCGATCAGCTCCGAGGTCGACGGCTTCTTGCGCAGGCGCGGCGTGGCGCGCAGCGAGAAGAACATCTCGAGCGCGTTGTCGAGCACGCGGTCGCTGACGTCGGGGTGATGGACCCGAACGATCTGCGTCATCAGCTCGCGATCCGGGAACTGGATGTAGTGGAACACGCAGCGACGCAGGAACGCGTCGGGCAGCTCCTTCTCGTTGTTTGACGTGATCACCACGATCGGGCGCTCCTGCGCCACGACCTCGCGGCCGGTCTCGTCGATGCGGAACCGCATCGCATCGATCTCGTGCAGCAGGTCGTTGGGGAACTCGATGTCCGCCTTGTCGACCTCGTCGATCAGCAGCACGACCTTGTGCGGTGATGCGAGCGCCTCGCCGAGCGGGCCGAGCTTGATGTACTTCGCGATGTCCTTCACGTCGCCGCCGAAGCGCGAGTCGTGGAGGCGCGCGACGGTATCGTAGACGTAGAGGCCATCCTTGGCCTTCGTGGTCGACTTGACGTGCCAGCGCAGCAGCGGCAGGCCGAGGCCAGCGGCGAGGTTCTCGGCGAGCAGCGTCTTGCCCGTGCCCGGCTCGCCGCGGACCAGGAGCGGACGGCCGAGCGCGACCGCGACGTTCACCGCGTGCCGCAGCTCCTCCGACGCGATGTACGTCTGCGTGCCCTTGAACTGATCGAACTGAGTCTCGACATCGACGGCCATACCCGCCGACCTTAGCAGAACCTTACCGCTTGCGGCCCTGGATGAATCCGTCGCACACCCCATACAGCCAGGTCACACCGTAGACCGCGCCGGCGATCGTTCCGACCAGCGGAATCGATGCGAGGAATCCGGCGCCGGCGACCGCCGCGACGACGAACACGCCGACCGCCTTGTCGGTCTCGCCGTTGATCAGCTGGCCGACGCCCGGAATGACGGCGCTCGCAAATCCCGCGACCACGCCACTGGCCGTATCACCACCACCACGCCGAACGAGTGCCTTGCTCATGGGTAAGTCCTAGCAGATCTAAAACCAGGTCGACGCGCCGAGCATGAACAGGACGTAGTGGCTCTTGTAGGTGCCCTGGTTGACCGGGTTCTCGGCCTGTTGCTCGGGGACGACGAGAGGATTGGAAGGATCGGGCCCCTGACGATCATCGAGCTCCTGCAGCGCCATGCCGGGGCCACAGCCCTGGAACGGCGTCATCAGCTCCGGGTTGCAGTTGCGGCTGTCCGTGCGCGTGCCCTCGTGTACGTAACCGAAGCCCGCGTCGATCTGCACGCGCGCCATCTTGTACGACGCCCCCGCGGCGATCATCGTGCGCGCGGCACCGTCGAAGTCAGCGCGCTCCCAGTTCTTCTTCGCTGCCGCGGTCTCGTGGCCGATGCCACCGCGCGCGATGATCTGGTTCGCGCCCTGCGGGAACCGCCAGCTGCCGCCGAGACGCACGCCATACGTGTCACGCAGACCGTGCGCGATGATGTTCTCCTTGAGGGTCACACCCTGGTCCGGCAACGACTGCGGCGTGATCTTGGCATCGACGATCACGCGGAAATCACCGGCGCGCTCGGCGCCCCAGTTCTGCCACTCGACGTCGAGCTCGAGATCGCCGCGCTCGACGCCGGAACCATCGAGGAACTTCCAGCGCGCACCGAGGGTCGCGCTCATCGGCAGCGCGAGCTCGACGCAGCCACGCTGGGCAAGCACCGTGCCGCCGGTCTGACACAGGGCAGCTGCGTCGTCGACGGGAAGCACGGAGACCGGCTGACCGCTGAGGTCGACGCCAGGACCGTTCGTCGCGACCGCCGCACCACGACCGGTGATGTCGACCTGCGCGTTGTAGTGCGCACCGATCTCGAGGTTCGGCGTCGCGCGGAAGTTCGCGCCGAGGCCCCAGCCGTAGATGAAGTTGTCCTTCGCATCGAGCGTGAAGATGCCGTCCTTGCGGAGCGCCTCGTCGTAGTTCGCGAGACCGCCCCACACGGCGACGCTCGACTTCAAGTGCGCCCAGCCGGCCTGGAAGCGCGCGCCGACATCGAGGTTCGGCAGGACTTCGTATGCGGCGACGATCGCCGGCATGATGATCACGGCCTCCTGCTTGATGATGTCGTAGCGCGTCGGCGGTGGAGGGTCGCCGAAGTTGGGGAAGTCGAATCCACCGTTGTCCTGCGGCACGAAGAACGGCGTGCCATTGGTGTTGTTCATGTCGCGGTTCGGATACGCATTGGTCGTGTACAGACCGAAGCCGACGTGGAGCTTGGGCACCGCACCGCCGAGATCCGAGACGATGCCAAACGCGGGGACCGGCAGGTAGCTACCGATGCCGAGCGCGGGCTTGGACTGGTTCTCGACGAGGGGATAGCGCTCGCCCTCGTACGGGTCGGTGTTGTCGTCGTCGAAGTCGTAGTTGCCGTTGCGATGGAACGACATCGCGTAGTTGATCGCGGCGAAGCCGAGCGTGATCGTGGTGCCCTTGGCCTTCGCGATCCCCGCCGGGTTGAGGCTGATCGCCTCGCCGTCGTCGGCGGCAACCATCGCGGCACCTGCACGTGCGGTCGACTTCGCGCCGGCGCCGGGCAGGAGCAGACCGCCGGCAGTCGCGGACGTCGCCAAAGCCGAGATCGACGACAATCCGAGCGTGACAGCCCACCGGCGTAGCTTCATGAGAAGCGAACGCTACCTCAGCGTGCGCACACGTATCCAGCGATTATTGCTGGCTACTGGAGTGGCCACGGCGCTGCGCGATCCCGAGATGCGTGATGAGGATCGAGACCGCGGCAGGCGTGACGCCGCTGATTCGTGACGCTTGGCCAACCGAGCGCGGCCGGACGAGCTCCAGCTTCTCGATCACCTCGCGCGACAGACCGGGGATGACGCGATAGTCGATTTCGTCTGGAACCCGGACGTTGTCGGCCTTCTGGAGCCGCGCGGCGTCGACTTCCTGGCGACGGAGATAGCCGTCGTACGACAGCTCGATCTCGACGCGCTCGAGGGCCGCATCGCTGCCGGTCCACGCCGCGATGCCGCCCGCTGCAGCGATCGTCTCGATGGCGCGCCAGTCGAGCTCCGGCCGCTTCGTGAGCTCCGCGAGCGTGGCGCGGCGCGAGACGAGCGGCGTCGAGCCATACTTCGTGAGCTGCGCGTTGACCGCGTCGGTACCGGTGACACTCGCGCGCTGCGAGCGGTCGAACGCGACCGCGATCTCGGCCGTCCACGCCTCGAACGTCCGCCAGCGCGCATCGTCGACGAGGCCGAGCTTGCGGCCGATGGGCATGAGCCGATCGACCGCGTTGTCCTCGCGCAGCAGGAGCCGGAACTCGGCGCGCGACGTGAGCATGCGGTACGGCTCGGTGGTGCCGCGCGTGATGAGATCGTCGACGAGCACGCCACCGTACGCCTGGTCGCGCCGCAGGATCATCGGCTCCTGATCGGGACCGAACCCGAGCTTGATCGCTGCGTTGATGCCCGCGAACAGACCCTGGATGGCGGCCTCCTCGTAGCCCGACGTGCCGTTGATCTGCCCCGCGAAGAACAGCCCACCGACGCGGCGAGTCTCGAGGGTCGGCCACACCTCGCGCGGATCGATGAAGTCGTACTCGACCGCGTAGCCCGGGCGCGTCATCTCGGCGCGCTCGAGGCCGGGGATCGTGCGCAGGAACGCGAGCTGGATATCGTATGGCAGCGACGTCGAGATGCCGTTCGGATAAACCTCGGTCGTGTCGAGGCCCTCCGGCTCGAGGTAAATCTGATGGCGGTCCTTGTCCGCAAACCGGACGACCTTGTCCTCGATGCTCGGGCAGTAGCGCGGCCCGGTGCCGACGATCGCACCGTCGAAGAGCGGCGAGCGCGCGAGGTTGGCGCGGATGACGTCGTGGGTCGCCGCGGTCGTCGTCGTGATCGCGCACTCGATCTGCCGCAGCGGCGGGACCTCGCCGGCCGGCGCGAGCACGCGGAAGCGCGGGGCC
>JBBQFU010000116.1:0-25644 GCA_038322185.1 Haliangiales bacterium | reverse complement strand
AGCGAACGCCGACGACATCACCATGGTTGATCGTGGCTGGGCCCACCGTGTTGCAGAACACGCCGGCCGGCGGCTGCCAGATGCTCCCGGAGTGACCGTACCAGCCAAACGTGACCGGTCCGCGCAAGCCGACGAGGATCGGACACCGCGAGAACGACGAACCGCCATCCTTGGCCGCGGTGACCTCCCAGTACCACTGCCCACTGCTCTTCGAAGCCGTCGCGGCAATGCCGCCGCCAAACCCTCCATTGGTGCCGCTGACCGTCAGGTGGTTGTTCGACAGCGTGATGTCCGCACCCGTGCGCGGCGTGCAATCGCAGTCGAGAGCGGCGCCGCCGACATCATCTGCGCTCGCGCCCGGCGCCTGATCGGCGCGGCCCGATGCGCCGTGCGCGACGCCCGGGGTGTGTTGCGCATTTGTCGCGACACTGATCTTCACGTAGGACGAACCGTTCGCATGGCAGACGAAGCGCTTGTTCGCGTCGGCCGGTGCGGCGCAGCTCAACCGCTGGCTCGGCGAGGCGCAGTCAAACACGACCTCCTGGCCCACCTCGCCAAGCGACAGCGTGGCGTCCTCGCTGCAAGCGGCCAGAACGAGCATCACCATCGCGCAAATCATTGTCTTCATAGGTCAGTTCCTGTGCGGAACCGACGACCCTATCCGAGCTTTGCTGAGCCTTCGGGTGTGGGTGGGATACTGTCTCACCACGACGTACGCCAAACCGCCGGAATGGATTTCACGCCTACGACGCGCGAGTTTGATCAGCCCAGCAGCAGGACGACGGCCGTCGCCGCGCCCGCCAGCAGCACCGCGAGGATGATGATGATCAGCACCCAGGGCGGCTTCTTGTCGGGGTTCGCGTGAACGCCGGTGCGTTCGCCGCCCTCGAGCATCGCCTCGAGCGACTCCATGTCTCCTGGCGCCGGCGCCGGCTTGTTGCTGCCGGTGGGACGCCCCATCGGGGGCGGCTTCGTCGCCTTCTTGTTGGGCGACGGCGTGGGCGAGACGATGTCGTTGGCCCAGTTCGAGGTATCGGTGAAGTGAACGGGGTCGAGGCTCATCGAGCCTTCGGCGCCGGACTTGTCGGCGGTCTGGCTCTCCTCGGCACCATCGACGAGCGAGGTCATCTTCTGCATCTCATCGAGGATGAGATTGTCGATGAGCGAGGTCTTCGGCTCGGCCGAACGCTTCCGCATCATCTCGACCTGGGTGTCTTTGACCAGGCTCGCGATGTCACGCGCGGTGACCTTCATGCGGCGCGAGAACAGATACTGCGCGAGGGCCTCACCGAGGTCGGCGGCCGAGGCGTAGCGATCCTCGACGTCCTTGGCGAGCGCCTTGCGAACGATGCCCTCGAGCTCGGGCTCGACCTCGGGGTTGAGCGCGGCGATCGATGGGATCTTGGCCTGACGGACAAGCTCGACGGTCTGGTAGTCGGTCTCGCCCATGAACAGGCGACGCCCGGTCAGCATCTCCCACAGCAGAATGCCGACGGCAAAGACATCGGCGCGGTGATCGACGGGCTGGCCGGAGGCAGCCTCGGGCGAGAGGTAGCTGAACTTGCCTTTGACGACACCCTCGTCGGTCGACTCGATCTGCGAGTTGGCCTTGGCGAGACCGAAGTCGACGAGCTTCACCTCGCCGTTCTTCGAGATCAGGATGTTCGGCGGCGAGATGTCGCGATGAACGATGCCGAGCGGCTCGTTGGTCTCGGGGTGCTCGAGGAAGTGGGCGTAGTTGAGCGCCGTGCAGCACGCCATGAGGATGTAGATCGTGTGAGCGACCTCGATCCGCTTGTTCTTCTGCTTTTGGCGCTCGATGAGTGACTTGAGATTGCACCCATCAACGAACTCCATCACCAGGAAGTAGGCGTTGTCGGGCGTGCGCGAGATGTCGAAGACCTGGACGATGTTCGCGTGCTGGAGGAACAGCGAGAGCCGCGCCTCGTCGAGGAACATCGCGACGAACTTCTCGTTCTTGGTGAGGTTCGGAAGGACGCGCTTGATCGCGACGGACTTCTTGAAGCCCTCCATCGACTCCGCGACGCCGCGGAATACCTCGGCCATGCCACCGTGGTCGAGTCGTTCGGTGATCGTGTAGCGATCGCGCATCTACGACGCCGAAATAGTACCAGAGGTGGCCGAACGCTAGCAAAGCGCCGGGGCCAGCCAGTCCTTCGAAACGGGCCTTGGCGGGCCCGCCAGGGAGCGAAGGGCCTTATTCGGCCCGTTCTTCGGCTTCGATTTGCTCCGCGGCGGTCTTGCACTCAAAACAAAGTGTCGTGACCGGGCGGGCCATCAGCCGCTTGTAGCCGATCGGCTCCGCGCATTCCTCGCACTCGTCGAGTGTGCCCTTCTCCAAGCGGACAATGGCCTCGCGGATCTTGCCGAGCAAGAAGGTCTCGCGGTCGTGCAGGCGAAGCTGCGTGGAGTAGGTTTCTTCCTCTGTAGCCTCGTCCATCGAGTCGCGGCCGACGCGGTCGCGGTCGCGGTCCATGGTGAACTCGAGACCCGCATGCGCGTGGTCTGCGAGGCGTGCGAGGTCGGCTTGAAGGCGAGCCTTGAGCTCGTTCGTCTGCTCCTGCGTCAACATGATGATTCAGTCTACGGACCTCGAAGAGGTCGTCAATCGAACCGGCGATACGTCGATCGGCAGGGCCAAAATCGTGGCGAACCCGCTCGCTGAGCGGAGCCGTGACACTGGCCGGGATCCGTGAATTCTTCCTGGGATCGGCCGTGTCGTAACTGTAGGTGACAGCTCGGGGTTCTCGAAAGAGTGCGACCGACAAAGGTGGAATGGATCGTTACCTGGCTGCGTTCGTTTGACACAGACACTTCGAGACCCCGAAGGAGCCCGCCGTGACGACGTTGACCCGCTGGAAACTGTCCTGTGCCCTGTTCGCCTTGCTTGCTGGCGGTGCCACGGTCAAAGCCCATCGTGGGAGCGCCGACCACAACACGCCCGCCAAGGTGGCCAAGGCATCGTCGCGCAGCTCGCTGCCGGTGGTGTTTCGTCGCCCGGTGCACGTCAGCCCCGAGGCGCTCGGCGTGTCGCAGGCGGAGCTGATCGACCGGATCCTGACGGCCAAGAGCGTCCGTGACGTGGTGCTCCTCGCCGACAAGCTCGGCATGGTCGGCGACGACGACGCGGTCGAGACGCTCGAGCCGCTGCTGGCGGACCCGCGCCGTGGCGTGCCCGAGGCGCTGATCGCCGCGTTCGGCAACATCGGCACCACGAAGGCGGTCGATGTCCTCGTGGCCAAGACCAAGGACGATCGCCCCGGCGTCCGCAGCGCCGCGATCTCGGCACTCGGCGCCAGCAAGAGCGAGCGCGGCGAGAAAACACTCGTCGAGCTGTCCCGCCAGAACGGCGACCCGCAGCAGAACGCCGCGATCAACGCACTCGGCGTGCTCGGCACCGACAACGCGGTCGCTCGACTGATCGAGCTCACGCGCCTCGGCGACAGCTCGCTCGCATCGACGGCCGTGTATGCACTCGGCAGCGTCGGCACCGACACCAGCGTGCTCGCGCTCCGCAAGCTCATCGACTCGCCGGACTCGCGCATCGCCGCCGCGGCGCTCAGCTCGATCGACGTGGTCGACGAGCCACTCCTCGCCAAGCTCATCGTGATCGTGAAGTCCGGCGATCCGCAGCTGGTCGGCGCGGCACTCGAAGCGCTGTCACACGCCGGCGAGGCCGCCCTGCCCGTCCTGCGCGAAGCCGCGATGCAGGGCTCGCAGAACACGCGGTGGAGCGCGGTGACCGCGATCGCCAGCGTCGGTGGCCCCAAGGCTGTCGAGCTGCTCGGCGAGATCTTGCGCACCGGCGACCGCCAGTCGGCGAGCACCGCCGCGCAGGCACTGTCGAACATGGGCGGCGACGAGGTTCGCGAGCTGCTCATCGAGGCGGCGATGTCGGACCGCGCCACGATGACCGGCGCGCTCTATCACCTCGCACAGATGCAGGGCGAAGACGTCGACGCCGCACTGCTCAGCGTGATCAAGCAGGGCTCGAGCGGCGAACGCCGCGCGGTGCTCGGCCGCCTCGTCAAGTCGGGCAACCCCGAGGCGATGAAGTTCGCGATCGACCTCGCGGGCAACGGCTCGCGCACCGAGCGCTACGAGGCGATGCGCGTGCTCGGGGACGCCGGCAGCCCCGAGGCGTTCTCCGCGCTCCTCGATATCGCGGGCAAGTCGCGCGGCCACGTTCGCGTGCAGGCGCTCGAGACGCTCGCGCAGAACAACCCGTCGGATCCCGCCGTCGGTCAACTGCTCAGCGATGCGCTGTTCTCGGGCCGCCGCGAGGAAGCGTCGTACGCGGCGAGCGTCATGGGCCGCATCGGTACCGAGGACGCACGCGAGGCCCTGATCGTCGCGCTGTCGGGCAAGGACAAGCAGCTCGCCGCCTCGGCTGCGAGTGCACTCGGCCAGATGGGCATGAACGCCGCGACGAAGTCGGCGCTGCTCGCCGCCGCGCGCGACAACCCCGAGGTCAAGCACCAGGTGATGAACCAGCTCGTGCAGGCCGGCACGCCCGAGGGCATGCGGCTCGCCGAGGAGTTGATCGACGGCAAGGACGGCCAGGGCGCGACGCAGGCCGTGTGGGCCCTCGCGAACCAGGGCACCGACGAGTCGAAGCGGCTCATCGCGAAGGCGCTGCAGTCCAAGGACGCAAGCGTGCGCATGACCGCGATCAGCTCGCTCGCGAACAACCCCGACGAGGGCTCGACGGATCTGCTGCTGCGCATGACGCGCGACGAGGATCCGAGTGTCCGCGCGCAGGCGCTGTCGACGCTCGGCCAGATGGGCAGCGAGCGCGCCGAGCAGGCGGTGATCAGCGCGACCCGGTCCGGCAAGACCGAGGAGCGCGTCGCTGCCATCCAGGGCCTCGCCGCGATGGACGACGCGCGCGCAAGCCAGGAGATGGCGCGCCTGATTCGCGATCCCGATCCCGACGTTGCGCGTGCCGCGATCGGCGCCTCGTACAGCGCGGGCCCCGAGGTCGATGCCGCGCTCACGCAGCTCGTCAGCGATCCCAATGCGAAGGAAGACGTGAAGCAGTACGCCGCGGGCCAGCTGCGCACGCGCGGTGTCGACCTCGACGAGCGCACGGAGATGATCGTGACCAAGCTCGCGGGCCCCGCGGGCCAGTACGGCGGCTACGGGTACGGCGGCTACGGGTATTAAGCGGGCAGGTAGACGCGGAACACGGTTCCACCACCCGTGTTCGACTCGACGTCGATCCAGCCGTCGTGCTCCTTGACGATACCGGACACCACCGCGAGGCCGAGGCCGGTACCGCCGGAGCCCTCCTTGGTCGTGTAGAACGGGTCGAAGATCTTGTCGCGAATGTCGTCGGGAACGCCGACGCCGTTGTCACGCACCGCGACGGACACGAAGGCCTGCTCGGCGCCACCCTCCTCGAGACCGGGCCGCGTGCGGCGGACCTGGCGCGTCTCGACGACGAGCGCGCCCCCATCGGGCATTGCCTGCACTGCGTTGAGCAGCAAGTTGATCAGTACCTGCTGGAGGCGGTCCGTATCACCGGCGACGTGCGGCAGGGCCTCGCCACGGTCGAGCTTCGTCTTGATCTTGGCGGCGGAGAACTGACCGGCGAGCAGCTCCATCGTGGTGAGCGACAGCTCGTTCATGTTGATCTCGGCCTTGCCGGTCGTGCCGACCTTGCGGCGCGTGAAGTCGAGCAGACGCTGAATGATGCGCGTGATGCGGGCTGTCTGTTCGGCAACGATCTCGGCGTTCTTCTCGACAGCCTCTGGATCCTTCGACTTGCGCTTGATCGACTTGGCGCGACCAGCGATCACGTTGAGCGGGGTGCCGACCTCGTGGGCAATCTCGGCGGCGAGCTGACCGATCGTTGCGAGCTTCTCGGTCTGGCCGAGGCGCTGCTCGAGGGCGAGCTTGGCCTCGTTCTGGCGCTGCGTTTCACCGCGTGACTCGCGCAGCGAGAACGTCATCTCGTTGAAGCGTGTCGCGATCTGACCGATCTCGTCGTCGCGCTCGGACAGGATCACGTGCGACAGGTCGCCCTTGGCGACGTCGTCGATACCGCTCAGCAGCTTGGTGATCGGGCGGCTCACGAAGCGGCTCGCAAGCGCGCCGACCATCAGGGTCGTGACGAGCACGATCAAGAGCACGAGCGTGAGTGCGCGGGCCAGATCGTCGGCACCGACGACGTCGGCACCCTTGCTGAGCTGGAGCATTCCGAGCGTCGTGATCTTGTTGGTGTCGACGTCTGCGGTCCGGAGCGCGACGCCGTAATAGAAGACCGAGCCGTCGTCGACGGCGAATCGGCGCTCGGGGAGCTCGATCAGTGCGCGCAGCCAGCCGAGCTCGCGCTCGCTGAGCTCGTTGCTGACCGGCTCGTCCTTGCGCGTGCGCGGTACGATCTTGACCGCCCAGCCGCCGGTGGCGCGCTCGAGATCACGGCGCTGCGTATCACTCGGTATTCGGAACGCCGACCCCTGTGCCTCGAGGCTCATGCGCAGCGTGCCAGCGACGGCGCGAGCCTCGCGCTCGAGCTGCTCGAGGCGCTCGACGCGGCGACCGCGCATATCGAAAAAAGCGTACGCCGCACTCGCCAGCGCGACGACGACAGCCGTCGCGACGGTGATGCGAGTGGCGACCTTCACGCCTCGGAGTGTAGCCCCGGAGGGGAAGCCTGCATTAACCCACGGATACCCCGAATTGGTCGGCTCTGCTGGGAGGTGTATTCGCTCCCCTCGGCGTGAGCGGGCGACATAGGTCGGCTACAATGAGCTGTGGGGGACCAAGCTGCTACTAGCTATGAAGTCATCGGCAAGCTGGCCGATGGGGATGTAGCCGAGCTATTTCTGGCAAAGGCCGCCGGTGCCGGCGAGGGGACGAGCGAACGCTTGGTCGTCATCAAGCGCATCCCGCGCAAGGCGACCCAGAACACCGCGCTCGTGAAGAGTTTCCTCGAGGAAGCGCACATCGCGGCGCGCCTCCAGCACCCGAACATCGCGCAGGTCTACGAGGTCGGAAAGCTCGGCGGCTCGTACTTCTTCGCGATGGAGTACGTCAACGGCGAGACGCTTCGCGCGCTCGTCGAGCACGCGAAGACCAAGAAGATCCAGGTGCCGATCCGCTCGATCGTCACCATCGCAGCAGGCGCGGTCGCCGCCCTGCACCACGCGCACGACCGCGGCGGCGTCGACGGCACGCCGCTCGGGATCGTGCACGCCGATGTGTCGCCGACCAACCTGCTGGTCTCGCGCGAGGGCATCGTCAAGCTCCTCGATTTCGGCATCGCGAAGACACAGGGTCGCTCCAACGTGCCGGCGGCCCCGGACAAGGTCTCGTACTGGTCGCCCGAGCAATGTCGTGGTGGCGCGCTCGATCGCCGCAGCGACCTGTTCTCGCTCGGTGTCGTGCTGTGGGAGCTGGTCACGCTCGAGGACCTGTTCCACCGCGGTGGTGATGCCAAGACCCGCGCCGCGATCGAGAACGAGGATGCGCCGGCGGCGTCGGCTCGTCGGTACGACGTGCCGCCCGAGCTCGACGTGATCCTGCAGCGCATGATCGCCAAGAACGTGGACGATCGCTTCAAGGATGCCGAAGAGGTCGCCGTGGCCCTCGAAGGCCTCGCCAGCAAGCTGGGCTTCCAGCTCTCGACCGCCGAGCTCGCGCGCATGATGCGCCTGTGGTTTGGCAACGTGCCGGATCCGGTGATCGGCGCGAGCGAGAAGCCGCTCGTCGTGAAGAGCGAGCCGATTCCGCAGGACCTGACGGTCGCGCCCGCCGCAGACCCGATCGACGGCCTGCTCGATACCGTTCGCAATGCGTCCGAGATGATCCGCGCCGCGGCCGTGCTCGGCGCGACGCCAAAGGCGGGCGGTGTGATCCCCAAGGTCGGCGATACCGTCGAGGCGACACGTGAGGACTTCGCGCAGGTTCGCGATCGCATCCTCGCGCAGGCGCGCAAGAAGAAGGAGACGCGTCCGCCGGCTGTGACGCCGCCCACCGCCGCCGAGGCTGCCGCAGCGTCGGCGGGAGGACGGCCGAAGCGCGAGACACTCAACTCGTCGAACAATGCCTACTCGTTCATCACGAACGTGTCGGGCAAGACCAACGAGCCGATCCGGAAGATGGGCATCACCTCGACGCCGCCGATGGGAACCGCGATGGCGGCCGCCGCTGCGGAGGGCGCGAGCGCCGAGAGCGCGACCGGCGAGGATGCGTCCGAGGCTTCGAGCCCGCGCGCGAGCATCGGCAAGCGAACCGCGACTTACGAGGCGGTCTCCGACGTGTCGATCAATGACGCGATCGCGCTGACCTCGTCCGCGATGGCCAAGGCTGGCAGCGAGGCAGACGCGGCGAAGACCGATGCCGCGAAGACCGACGCGACCGATGCCGCGCAGACCGACGCGACCGATGCCGCGCAGACCGGCGCCACCGATGCCGCGCAGACCGGCGCCACCGATGCCGCGAAGACCGACGCCGCGACCAATGCCGCGCAGACCGGCGCGACCGATGCCGCGAAGACCGACGCGACCGATGCCGCAAAGATCGACGCCGCGAAGGCCGACTCGACCGACGTCGCGAAGAGCGACGCTGCGAAGGCTGACTCGACCGACGCCGCGAAGAGCGACGCTGCGAAGGCCGACGCGACCGACGCTGCGAAGGCCGATGCGACAGAAGCTGCCAAGGCTGACGCTGCGAAGATTGATAGCAAGACCGACGACGCCGCGAAGACCGATGGTAAGTCCGACGCGAAGGCCGATGCGGCCAAGACGGCGGCGGCTGCGCAGTCCGGCGACAAGTCGAATACCGACGATTCAAGCTCCTCCAAGGCCAAGGACGCCGCACGCGAGGCGCCTCGGGCGTCCCAGTCGCGCGCCGTGCGCGCTGACACCCCGCGTAGCTCGGTCGCACGCGAGGTCGACGAGGACGACACCCCGGCCCCGCGTCCCGGCTGGATGATTCCGGCGGCGCTCGCGGCAGGCGCGCTCGTCGTGATCGTGATCCTGTTCAAGGTGAGGGGCAGCAGCGACAAGCCGGCGCCGAACGCAAGCAAGACGCAGGCGCACGTCGCACTGGCCGATGCGCGGGTGACCGAGCCCGTGCAGACGCCCGACGCGCCACAGCTCGCGATGCAGACGCCCGATGCCGCCGAGGTCGCCGCGGTGCCGGTCGATGCGCAAGAGGTTGCCGTCGCGCCGCCGATCGACGCTGCCGTTCAGGTCGCGTCCGTCACGCCCGACGCTGCGGTCGACAAGCCCAAGGATCCGATCAAGCCGAAGGATCCCGTGGACAAGCCCAAGGACCCGAAGGACCCGAAGGCCAAGGACCCCAAGAAGGAGCCCGAGGGCACCAAGTCGATCGAAGAGCTCGTCGCCGCGGGCGATTTCGTGAAGGCGAACAAGGAGTGCAAGTCGAACACGATCTTCAACTCGGTTCGTCTGACCGCCTGCACCCTCGCGGCCTGTAACGCGAAGGACGCCAACCTCGCGAAGCGCTGGATCCGCGCGATCCAGAAGTCGGCGCGCGCCGATCTGATCAAGACCTGCACGGACCTCGGCGTCGTCGTCGAGGATCCCGCTGCCCCCGCCCCGGCACCTGCCGCCGAGCCCGCTCCGTAGCGATCGCGCGAGCTACTTCTTGAGCTTCTGGAGCTCTTTGAGCTCCTCACTATCGGGCGCGATGTCCATCAACCGCGCAATCGCGTCGACCAGCTGGCGCTTGTCGCGCATTTCACTGGCGAGCGAGCCGACCAGCTTCCACCCGGCGACATTGTCCGGGTTGTACTGGGTCGCGAGCTTCGCCCACTTGTAGGCGTTCTTCTTGTCGTTCTTCGCGCGGGCGATTTCGGCCGCGAACATGTAGGCCTCGACGATCGTCGGATCCTCGTCGATGACGAGGTCGAGCGTGCGCTCGGCGACGGTCTGGTTCTCGTTGTAATAGGCGATCACGGCCTGGCCGAAATGGATCTGCGCGCTCCGGCGATTCGACAGTTTCACGCCCTTGTCGGAGATCTTGGCGGCCTCCTGATAGGCGGCCGCAGCCTCGGTCATCTTCTCGGCATCGATGAGTAGCTTGCCGTTGACGATGTGAAGCTCGGGCTGGCCCTTGAGCCGCGCCGGTGCAAGCTGCTTCACCTTCTCGCGCAGCCCATCCTTGATACGAATCGCGACATCAGCTGCGAGCAGGAAGGTCTCGGCGTCACCACCACACGTGTCGAGGGCGCGAGAGAGGGCCGCCGAGGCGGCGGCGAAATCGGCCTTGTGGAGCGCCAGGCGACCGCGCTCGCGATCGAGCTTGTAGCGCTCGACGCTCGACATCGTGTCGGCGCGCGCCAGCAGCGCCTCGCCCCGTACGTGATCACCGACGAGCAGCCGCGCCCGTGCCGTCTCGATCACGAGCTGCGCCGACGGACGCTCGCCCGCCTCGGTGTACAGCGCTTCGAGCGCGTCACGTCCAACCATCGGCTTGCTGTACTCGATGCTGAGCAGCGCACCTTCGAAGCGCGCCTCGAGACCACCGTTGCGCGCGGCCTTGTCATAGGCGGGACGCGCCAGCGTGTACTCGCCCTGATCGCGATAGATGCGCGCGAGCTCGAGCTGCGCGCGCACGGCATCCGGCCCTGCCGGACCGGACACGATCTTCTCGAGCAGCTGCTTGGCGGCCTCGCGGTCAGTGGCACGCAGCGTTGCTGCGTAGGCGGTCATCACCGCGAGCGACGCGCCCTTGGGATTCATGCGCTCCGCCATCCGCTTGGTGGCTGACTCGAGGTCGTTGGTCGCAAGCTCGAGCCACGCACGGCCGACGATCGACGGCTCGTGGGTGGGGATCTTCTTGAGGGCCGCATCGAAGTCGGCACCTGCATTCGCGGGATCGCCGAGCGCGAGGTACGCGTGCCCACGTGCGGCGAGCGCATCCGCGAGCACCATCGTGTCCGCCTGGTTGCCGAGCAGCTCGACGGCTTCGTTGGCGCGGCCCTGCGCGAGCAAGACCTCCGAGTAGCTGATGCGAACGCGCGCGCTCGCCGGATACATCTTCATCGCGAGCTCGCCTGCGGTGCGCGCCAGCGTGAGATCGCCGAGCACATACAGGGTCTTCACGGCCTCCTCGGCGAAGCGAACGTCGTCGAGGTTGATGTCCGTCGCGCCACGCACGGCCTTGCGCGCGGCGTTGATGTCACCACGCGCCAGCTCGACCCGCGCGAGCGCGATGCTCGCGAATGCGCCTTGCGTCGGCGACACGCCACGCGCTTGCTGCGCTGCGGGTTGCCGCGACTCGGCGATCAGCTGCTCGAGCTGGCCCTTGAGCTCGGGGCCGAAGGTGCCGATGCGACCGCTCGCGGCGAGGATCATCGAGCGCGCGATGATGGTTCCGGGATGATCAGCGGCGGTGGAGCGAACCTTGTCGATCGCTGCGACCGCCTCGTCCCAGTCGTAGGCAGCGGCATAGGCGCGCGCGAGCCCGACGCCGAACAGCGGTCGAGGCTCCTTCTCGAAGGCCAGCTTCATCGCGGCGATGGCAGTCTTGGTGTCGCCCGCGAGCAGCGCCGCTTCCGCCGCCACGTACTGCGCGCCCGCATCGCCATCGGAGCCGGCCACAGCCGCTTCGGTCGCGGCCTTGGTTGCCTTGACCTCGCCACCGAGCAGCGCGATGTAGGCCGCGGCGACGCGCGAATCGAGGCCGCCATTGCCGGCGAGCTGCGCGACCGCGTCCTTGGCCTCGGGCACACCATCGCCGAACTCGTAGGCGATCAGCGCCCGCGTACGAGCGAGCGCGGCACGATTGCTGAGCGTGCTCGAGGCGCCGACGATGCCGGAGAGGCCGTCACGCGCGGCGGTCCAGCCGCCCCAGGTATCGGACTTCGCGAGATCGGTGGCGCGTTTGCGCGCGGCCTCGATCTGGTTATCGAGTCGCATCCCACGGATCTTGAAGCCGGCGAACACGCCACCACCGATCACGAGCGCGCCGATCAAGATCCACATCGCGATCTGCAGCCGTGATCGCACCTTGCGCACGCCGGTCCGCATCCCGACCGCGTGCGGGAATCCGATGTTCTCCATCGCGACGAGCGGCGCGGCCGGCGGCGGCATCTCGGCGGAATTCATCGCACCGCCCGACATCAGGGCGAGGATCTGCGGATCGAGCTCGCCCGGCCGGGCGGTCGGCTCGTTTGCTGCGTTGTGCGGAGCCTGTCCCCAGTTCTGCTGCTGGTCGTTGCCGAACAGCTGGTCGACTGCGAGCGCGCTCTGCTGCTGCGCGACCGAGAGCGGCGGGATCTCCGCCTGGATGGCGAGCGTCGGACGCGCGGATGCCGCGAGGCTCGCCGGCGTCGGCGGATACGGCGCCTGCTGCTGCACGAACAGCGGTGGCGGCTGCGCCGCGGCCACCGTCGGAAGCGCGGCTGCGATCGGAGCGCGTGGTGCGGGTGGCAGCGGTGCAGGCGGCATCCCGAGCGCCATCGGCGGCGGCGCCGACGGATTGCCGCGCGGCGGCGGCAGGGGATTGCTGCGCGATGGCGGCGCCAGCGTCGAGGGCTTGGCGCGATCGCTGGGGCCGAACTCGCCGATCACACCGGATGGCATCGCGACGGCGTTGCGCACGGCGGTCCCCGGTCCGGGCCGCCGCAGCACCGGCATCGGTGTCTCCTCGACCTCCTCGAGATCGTCGTCGTCGATCGGCAGTGACTGCGTCATCACCGGCTTGGAGATCGGCTGCGCGGACTGCGCGGACTTCTTGCCGGCGATCGTGCTGCCCTTGGTCCGCGACGACTTCACCGATCCGCGCTCGCCGCCGATCTGCGCGGGGCGTTTGCCCACGGGGGGGGCCGCCACGTCATCGTCGAAGTCAGGATCGCCGGGGACCTCGATGCCCTCGGATTCTGGATCGACCTCGAGCGTGCCGGACTTGTCACCGACATCGAAGAGCACCGGCGGCGGCGTCATCTGGGTGCGCCCGTCGGGCTCGACCGCGGCGCTGCGCTGCGACGAGCGGCGTCCACCACCCGGCGATGCCAGCGATGTCGGCTGGGTGTAGTTGTCCGGCCGGCCCGCCTCGTCGTCCCGTCCGCTCGTGTGACCGGGGTAGTGCTTGGTGTCGCCGCTGCCGACGAACCCGACGGCCGGGTGCGTGACGCTCGCGCGGCCGCCGCCATGCTCGGCCTCACCGAGCAGCTGCATGACGCGCTGATCGCCCGGCGACATCTGCCGCGCCTTGTGGAGCGCCTCGATCGCGGCGTGGGTGTCTCCCTTGCGGAGCAGTGCCTCGGCCCGCAGCACCTGCGCCGGCGTTGACGAATGATCGAGCTCGAGCGCGACGCGCATCTCGGCGAGCACTTCGTCATAGCGCTTGAGTGCGAGCAGCGCCTGACCGAGCACGACCCGGCCTTCGACCGTGGTGGGTCGACCAAGCAGACCGAGGCGGCATACCTTGACCGCCTCTTGAAACTGCCCGGCGGCCACCAGTGCTTGGCCGCGGCTAACGAAGTCGCTCTGCGACACTTCCGACCCGTATGTTACGCCATCCGGCCTATGCCGGGCGAATACGGATGTCCCTGTTATTGCTCGGTAGCTTCGGGACTAGGGTCTTCTCGCAAGCCAGGCATCTCCTTGCCCCGCAGACGCTTCTCCTCGATGACCCACCAGCTCTTGCCATGGCGCTCCCAGGTCTGGACCGAGTTGGTCTCCTTGAGGGTGCCCTCGGAGTCCAGGTACCAGGACATCTTCACCTGCACTTTGGCGAGCTTGTCGTTCTTCTGGTCGACCCGGACGATCTCGTAGTCGGTGATCCGCAGATCCTTGGACCGCTCGTCGAGCTCGTCCACGAACTCCGACCGCTCGGCCGGCGGCACGTGTACCGCGGCATTGGAGTATCGCTGCCAGCGCACGCTCTCGTTGTAGGCACGCACCGACTCGGCCAGCGTCTCGCCCGATTTCGCGGAGTGACACGCAGCCAAGAGACTCACGACAAGCAAGCACGACGTCTTCATGGTCTTCATGGTTCTCCTCCACCAGCCGCGCGCTTCTTACGCACGGCCTTGATCGCTTCGAGATCACGCTTGCCGAGCTCGCCCGATGCGACGAGCACGACCAGAAACGTCACGCCGACAATGACTGCCTCTGCGAGCGACATCAGCTTGCCGTGCAGCGGCAGGAACCGGCCGACGACGATCGCCACCGCCGTTGCGATTGCGATCCGCACGATGCTGAGCAGCGGCAGGAACGCGCCGAGGCGCCTGTACAGCGCGAAGCCGCCGATGATGGCGCCGATCAGCATCGCGCTGCCGGTCACCGTCGCAGCGGCCGCGAGCACGTGACCGCTGTCGATGACCATCGGGATCACGATGAAGTTGGCGACGCCCGCGAGCACGAGCGTCACGCCGGACACCCAGATCGCGGTGCGCGACATGCCGGCACCGTTGAGAATCGTGCCAGCAATCGCGAACAGCGAGAACGCGACATTGCCGATCGCGAGCATCGGAAGCGCCGCCCCACCCCGCTCCACGAAGTGCGGCGCGTACACCAGACCGAGCACGTCGTAGGGATTCGCGGCCATCACGACGGCAATCGCCATCGCGAACATCGCCGAGTAGCGCATCGTGACCGCGATGTAGCGCTTGGTCGTCTCGCGGTCGTCGGTGAATGTCGAGCGCGACACCAGCGGGAACACGACGAACGTCGCCGCAATGATCGCCTGGTAGGGCAACCGCGCGAGGTTCTGCACCGCGGCGTAGTAGCCGACCTGCACGTCGGCGAGCTGGCTGGCGCTCGGGTGATAGCCGGTTGCCGCCGGTGCCCACGCGATCACCTGGTCGACCGCGGCCTTCATCTGGTTGGCGTGCGCGGCGAAGTAGTCGGTGGTGAGCCGCTTGATGAGCCAGGTGTCGATGAACATGAGCGCGTTGAACAGCGCCAGGTAGATCGCGACTCCGACAAAGAACCGCACGAGCGGCTTCACCGCAAGCGGCTCGCCCACGGCTTCCTTGCCCGGCAGGCCGACCCACGCGGTCGCGATCATGAGGATGCCGCCGACCGCAGCGACCCAGCCGCCAACCACACCGATCACGCCGAGACCCGCCATCGCCATGCCGATGAGGCCGGCGCTGCGGAGCGTCGCGAACGTGATGTCGAGGCCCGCTTGCTTGTGAAACTGGCGCAGCCCGTTCGCCGCGCCGACGAACACCGCATAGAACGCGTTGCCGCCGACGATCAGGCCCGCGAGCATGAGCGGACCCATCTTCGACATGTCCGAGAAGCTCCACGAGATCAGTGGCGCCGCCGCCATGAAGCCGAGCGCGACGAGCAGGCCGAGCCGCACGTGCATTCGCAGGCCCGCCTGCTGGACCCGCCGCGCCTTCTCGGGCTCCGCGGCCGCGAACTTGCTGACCGTCTGGATCGTGCCGGTCACCAGCACGTTGTTCACCGGCGACACCAGCGAGTTGATGAAGCTGTAGCTGCCCCACGAGGTCTGGCTCAGGATCGCGGGGAGCTTGAACTGGACGACCAGCCCCGTGAACATGAAGTAGAACTTCGCGAAGGCGATATATAAGACGCCGCGGCCAGCCCCTGTTGCTTGCTTCGCCTCGTCGGACATCCGCTCATCTCGGGTAACACGCGGGATCTACGCGAGCAACTTCGTCAGCGTGCGCGGAGCGCCTCGATCCGGGACAGCACGGCAGGCGGGTAGCCAGCCCGCTCGAGCAGGGCCAGCGCGTTGGACGACGGCGCGATGCCGAGCTTGAGCTTGCGGTCGAAGCCGCCGGACTCGAGCTCGGTGAAGTAGCAGCGCTCGAACCGGTCGCTGACCAGCTGGGCAACATCGAGGTCATGGGTCGCGGCCAGCACGAGGTGGGACGCGCCCAGATGCTCGAGCACGGCGACCACGATCGGGACCCGGACCACCGGATTGGTACCGTGGAACGGCTCGTCGAGCACGAACAGCGTGAGCGGACCGCCCTCCTCTGCCGCGTGAACGAGCCGACCGACCGACGCGACCTCGGCGGCATAGGTCGACAGACCGCGCGCCAGGTCATCGTTGATTCGCATCGCGCAGCGCACTCGCATCAGGGGCGCTCGCCAGGTCCCGAACGTGATCCGCAGGGATTGCGCGAGCACCACATTGATCGCGACCGCACGCAGGAAGGTGGACTTGCCCGAGGCGTTGCTACCGGTGACCAGCAGACCACCGCGCACGGCGACGTCGTTACCTACTGCGTTCGCGAGCGCGGGGTGCGCGAGGTTGCCGGCCTCGATCGCAGGATCGTCCGTGATGTCCGGAACCCGGACCCTCAGATCGCGTTCGCGCAGCTGCGCCACGGCTTGCAGCGCATCGAGCTCGCCGACCCACAGCACGATGCGGCGCAGCCGCTCACGCTCGGCAGCGACGATGGCTACACAGCGATGCACGACGAGCACGCGCACGAGAAACATCGCGCGAAGCAGCTCGAACAGCCCGAACGGATCGTTGATACGCAGCAGCAGTAACCGTTTGCTCAGCTTCGCGCGTATCCCGAGATCGCGATCGATATCGCCGCGGAGCTCGGCCGGAAGCGGCAGCTGGCTCACTCGCGCCGCGCCGTCGAGAACCGAGCCGAGCACGCCCAGCGCGTCGGCATGCCGAGCGAGCGCACGCTGCGCGACCATATCGTAGAGGCTCGACGCCGAGCCGAGCACGAGCAACGGCACGATCAGTGTCGAGTGAAACGGCAGGAACACGAGGCACGCGATCATCGCGGCGAACAGGACGATCGGAATCATCGACGTGCGCAGCGCTGGCGGCGCGTGCCACAGCAGCTCGGGGATGTACTCGGCGTCGGCCTCGCCGATGAGCGGGACACGCTCTTCCACGTCCCTCCGCAACGCGGCGTCGCCGAGCAACTGGACCTTGCGCTCGCGCGTATCGAGCACGCTGCGATCCACCGCAGGAGCGACGAGCCAGCGCCACAATGATTGAGCGCCGGTGATCGTTTTGGTGCGATCGACGGCCTGGAACACGAGCGGCACGTCGAGATCGGCGGCGGTCTGGTCGTCGAGCCACTCGCACCCTACGGGAGTCTCGCCACTCGCGCGCTCTGCATCCGCGAGGAGCCGCGCGTGCGCCGGTGACGTCTGTCCAGTCCGTTCGGGCAGGTCTACAGGCGCCTTGCGTGGATCCATTGCGAGCAACCTAGTGCCCGCGTTGCCTCGCGCAATGGGCTATTTCGTACGCGGGCGCGTGATCACGAGATGCGCCTGCTTGTCCATGTCGACGTAGCCGAAGCGAAAGCCGAGCTTCTTTCGCTTCTGCTTCTTCCACAGCTCGATGAACGCCGCGTCATGCTTCGTCGTGCGGGCGTCCTCGAGGAACGCGCCGGTGTAGTGGCCGAACGTCTCTTGCACCATGCCCGCGGGCCTGGCGTAGGCGGGCGGCACCCCGGTCGAATCCGAGAGCATCCACGCGAGATTGTCGAGGATGTAGCCACGCACCTTCGAGAACTGCGGGCGCCACAACAGGTAGCTCGCGCCCTTCACGAGCATCGTCACGTCACCCTTCTTCTCGAGGTGACGGATCAGCTGCGGATGCGTCTTGAGCCACGCGTCGCCGAGGTTCCATCCGATGTGCCGGTGCACGCGCACGGCAGTCTCACCGACCTTGCGGTACTGGATCTCGACGTTGGAAAATGCGAGCGAGAAGTTCGGCGACTGCCAGTCGTGCTTGGGCTGAGCGTTCTCCCCGACGACGTTGCCCTCCTCGATCGCCTTCGCGCGTGCCTTCTTGACCTTCTTGAGCTTCGCCGCGGCCTCGGCGTCCATCGCCTCGATGTCCGCCTTCTCGAGGTAGACGATGTTGCCGGCGTCGTCGATCTTGAAGAACCGCATCGAAACCGGCTCGTAGCCGCCCGCAACGAGACCGAGCAGGAACGAGCTCACCTGTGCCGGCAGTTCGTTGTGCTGACCTTCCGACAGATTCTCTGTGGTGTTCGAGCCGACCGAGATCAGGCCTCCGATCTCGGCGCGCAGGCCTGACAGGCTGATCTCGAGGGCCTTCGGGGTCAGCGTGCGGAGCCGCCGCGGATCGCCGCCCAGCTCGAGCGAGATGGTCGTGATCTCGGTGGCGTCGGGAAACGCGACAAGCGCGCTGAGCAAGTCGCCGCCGCCGAACGGATACACGACCGTCCTCGGTGCAGTCGCCGGAACGTTCGTCGTGAACCACTCGCGCGCCTTCTCGAAGTACTGCTCACGAAAATCAGCCAGCCGCTCGCCGATCGCCTTGCAGTGCTTGTCGACGATCTTCTGGACCTTCGCGTCAACGGCATCGGTCCCGCCGCACGCCGCGACGCGATACAGCAGCTTCGCGTCGTCGATGAAATCGAGGCCCCCGGCATTGGGCGGGTTGGTGGTGGGGTTGGACCGGGGTTCCCGTGCCACGGGCCCGAGTGGAGCGAGGGACCCGGGGCCCTCGGCACGCGTGGACGCGACCGAGGTCGTGACGAGCGCGAGCGCGAGAACGCCGCGAAGCATCAGTCAGCGCCGGCGACCGCGCCGGTGTACATGCTGTCCAGCAGACCAGCGTACTTCTTCTCGACGACCTTGCGCTTCACCTTGAGGCTCGGCGTGAGCTCGCCCTCGTCGATCGAGAGATCCTTCGGCAGGACCTCAAACTTCTTCACGCTCTCGTACTTCGCGAGCGTCTTGTTGACCGTCGCGAAGTACGGCTCGAGCATCTGCTTGACCTCGGCGGTCTTGACGACCTCGCCATAAGCCTTGCCGTCGAGACCGTTCTCGCGGGCCCACTTCGTGATCGATTCCTCGTCGAGCGTGACGAGCGCGGTGACGAAGTTGCGCTTGTCGCCGTGCACGATCACCTGGCTCAGGTATGGGCACGTGGCCTTGAGCTTGCCCTCGATCGACTGCGGCGCGATGTACTTGCCGCCGCTGGTCTTGATCAGGTCCTTCTTGCGATCGGTGATGCGCAGGAAGCCGTCCGCATCGACCTCCCCGATGTCACCGGTGCGCAGCCAGCCGTCCTGCGTGAGCGCCTCGGCGGTCGCTTCCGGGAGGTTGTGGTAGCCGTTCATGACTCCAGGAGAACGCATGAGGATCTCGGAATCTTCCGGCGCCAGCTTCAGATCGGTTCCCGGCATGGGCACGCCGACGCTGCCGAACGCGTACTTGGCCGGGCGATTCACGAAGCTCGCCGCGCTCGACTCCGTGAGGCCGTAGCCCTCGAGGATCAGGATGCCGCACGCGTGGAAGAACTCCGCGATGTCACGCGACAGCGGCGCCGAGCCCGACACGAAGTAGCGAACACGACCGCCGAAGCGAGCCTTGATCTTCGAGAACACGAGCTTGTCGGCGATCTTGTGCTTGAGCGCGAGCATGCCGCCCGGCTCGGTGCCGGCCTGGCGCGCCTTGCTGACCTCTTTGCCGACGGCGAGTGCCCAGTGGAAGATCTTCTGCTTGAGGCCGCTGCCGGCTTTCACGCCCTCGAGGATCTTGTTGTAGACCTTCTCGAAGATGCGGGGCACGCCGGCCATGAAGGTCGGGCGTACGACCGCGAGGTTCTCGACGATCTTCGGGATGCGGCCGTCGATCGCCATGACCGAGCCGGTCGCGATCCAGCCGCCCATGAGGACCTTGCCGAACGAGTGCGCCATCGGCAGCCACAGGTACTGCACGTCGTCGGAGCTCATCAGCTGCGTGGCGAGCATCGAGTCGGCCGTATAGGCCCAGCACTCATGCAGGAGGCGAACGCCCTTGGGCTTGCCGGTGGTACCCGAGGTGTAGATGAGCGTCGCCAGCTGCGTGCCGTTGATGCCGTCGATCACGGTGTCGACCGCCTTGGCATCCTTGGCGAGGATCGCGGCGCCCTTGGACTCGAGGTCTGCGAGCGTGATCACCCAGTCCTTATCCTGCGCGTCGACCGCGCCATCGAACAGGATCACGTTCTGCAGCGACTTCATCTGCGCTTTGTGTTCGCGGAGCTTGGCAATCTGGCTCGCGTCCTCGGCGAACACGAACTTGGTGTCGGAGTCGGCGAGGATGAACGCGCAGTCCTCGGAGGTGCTCGACGGGTAGACCGTGGTGGTCGCGCCGCCGGCACACAGGATGCCGAGATCGCACAGCAGCCACTCGAACCGGGTGTTCGACAGCAGGCCGACGCGTTGCTCGCGCTCGAGGCCGAGGGCCAGCAGACCCGCGGCGATCGCCTTCACCCGCTCGCCGGTCTGGCGCCAGGTCATCGAGCGCCAGTCCTCGCCGACGGGGTAGCGCAGGGATTCGCGGTCCGGCGTCTCCTGCACGCGCTGCATGAGCAGCTGGGCAATGGACGTGGTCTTGCGGGTCAACTTCTCGGGGGCGGTCGACTCGGGCATTTCGCGGTGACTATGCCGCAATTCCACAGCGAAGGGATCGGAGTTACGCTCGGTCGGTGGCCGGAGCGACCGAATGGCTGGATATGCTGGGCGCCGCTTGGCGCGCCGAGCGCCAGGCCGCGCGTGCGAAGATCGCGATGGAGCGCAGCGGGCGCTCGCTGGTCGAGCGCGTCGCCCTCGGTATCGCGATCGCGCACCTGCGAATCGTCGACGAGCAATCCGCTCCCGGTGACCGCGTCCGGGTCCGCGTCTTGGTCCCCGAACAGACCGACCTCGATAACCTGCGCCTCGCGCCTGGCGAGCCCATTCGGCTGTGGGCCGAGCATCCCGACGAGCCCGGGGCGGTGCGCGGCGTGTTCGAGCGGCGCGAGGAGCAGAGCCTGTGGCTGATGCTCGACCGTCCCGTCGACGAGCTCGACCGCGACTACGCCATCGACCCCGAGGCTCCGGAGCTGACGTTCGATCGCGGCGACAACGCCCTCGCGCGTGCCCGTGCGGCGCTGGCGAACTCGGACCTCGCCCGGCTGCGCGAGGTCGCGGGGCTCGCCCGGCCCGCGAAGCTGCTCGCGCCCCGCACGTGGAACGTTCTCGACGACGACCTCGACGACAAGCAGCGCGAGGCCGTCGAAGTGGGCCTGCGCAGCGGCGACATCGCGCTGATCTGGGGGCCGCCCGGCACGGGCAAGACGCGAACGCTCGTCGAGGTGATCCGGCAGCGCGTCCTGCGTGGCGAGCGCGTGCTGTGCGCGGCGCCGTCGAATACGGCCGTCGACAATCTCGGTGTGCGGCTCGCCGAGCTCGGCGTGAAGGCGATCCGCCTCGGCCATCCGGCGCGCGTGTCCCCTGCCCTGTCCTCGCTGACGATCGACGCGCAGATCGCCCGAGACGGCGCCTACGACCTCGCCCGCGAGTGGCGCGACCGTGCCCGCGCGGTCCGCAAGACCGCGATGGGCATCGACGCGAGCAAGGCCAGTAGCCGCGAGACCGCGGCCCAGCGCCGCGCCGAGGCTCGCGCACTGTGGGCCGAGGCGCGCGGGCTCGACCGCGATGCGGCCCGCGAGATCGCGAATGCCGAGCGCACGATCGTCGACCGCGCGCAGGTGGTGCTCGCGACCTGCGTCGGCTGCGATCATCCGCTCCTGGGTGATCGCGTGTTCGATTGCGTGATCGTCGACGAGGCCACGCAGGCACCCGACCCGTTGCTATTCATCGCGCTCGGCCGCGCCAAGGTCGCCGTGCTCGCGGGCGATCCGCAGCAGCTGGGGCCGGTCGTGATCGGCGGCCCGCAGATCGATGCCGTGCTCGGGTCGACGGTGTTCGAACGCCTGATCGAGACCGGCGCCCCGAGCGTGATGCTCGAGCAGCAGCACCGGATGCACGAGGCGATCATGACGTTCCCATCGCGCACCACCTACGAGGGCAGGCTGAGGGCATCCCCAGCCGTTGCCGGGCACACGCTCGACGATCTCGGTGTCACCAGCGACCCGGCGCGCGCCCGTCCAGTGTGGCTGATCGACACCGCGGGCAAGGACTGGCTCGAGCAGCGTACGGATTTCGATCCCGGCGGCTCGCTCAACAACATGCCGGCGTTCTCGTTCGATCCGAGCACGTTCAACTCGGGCAACGCCGAGCGCGTCGCCGCCGAGGCGCGCCGCCTGCTCTCGCGCGGGCTCGCGCCCACCGAGCTCGCGATCATTGCCGCGTACTCCGCCCAGGCCCGGCGCCTGCGAGACCTGCTGCGGGCCGAGCGCGCCGCGGGAGTCGAGGTCGGCACCGTCGACGGGTTTCAAGGCCGCGAGAAGGAAGCCGTGATCGTGGACCTCGTGCGCAGCAACGACCATGGGGAGCTTGGCTTCCTCACCAATACCCGCCGCATGAACGTCGCGCTCACCCGCGCGCGCCGGTTTCTGCTCGTGATCGCGGACTCTGCGACGCTCGGCGACCATCCCTACTACGCGCAGTTCATCGAGTACGTCGATGAGCTGGATGCCCATGGCAGCGCGTGGAGCGATGAGGCCGAGCCCTTGCAGTGATCGGTGAGTAGTGCGATCAACGGGCCTGTGAAGGCTTCTCTATTGGTACTCGCGCTGGCCGTCGCCCCCGCTTGCGGCAAGCACAACGAAGTCGACGTCCTCCATCACGAGGCAAACGCGGTCGCAAAATACTGCGCGCCGCTCGTCACCTCGCTCGAGGCGCGCGTCGAGTCGATCTTCAAGCGCGGGACCACCATTCCCGCCTCGACGCCCGGGATCGACGCGGTCGGGTCCCGCCTGACCGAGGCGCGCGACATGATCGGCCAGCTCAAGGGAGCCGTTGTCGCCGGCGCCGATGGCAAGAGCGCGGTCGAGAAGCAGGCGGCCGCGGCGGCCAAGGATCGGAGAGTCTCCGATCTCCAGAAGCTGGTTCGCGAGACCGAGCGCGCCTGCGAGCGCGGCACCACGATCATCGAGGACGACCTGCAGAGCGTCGAGAGCTGGATCGCCTACTACGACCGCGACCGCCTGTCCCTCGCGATCCCGCAGCCGGCCCAGGCGCCCGCCCCGGGCCAGCCGGCAGCCCCGGGCGCGTACGGCGCGACTGCTCCCGCAGCCCCGACCGCGGCGCCCACCGGCGGAGTCCCCTCCGGTGCAGCTGGGACCCGCCCGGCCACGGTCCCGCCGGCCGCCGCCGAACCCGCCCGTCCGCGCCCCTGATCACGCTGCTATGCTGGGATCATGAGGATCCCGGCGCAGCCGAAAGTCATCCTGCGGTCGTGCCGCGAGTACGACCCGGAAGCGATCCGTAAGATCATTCGCGAGGGCCTCGAGGAGCTGGGCCTGCGGCCGTTCGGTCGCACGCTGGTCAAGCCCAACCTCGTCGCGGCAGGCCCGCTGTTCCCCTACGCGTATACGCGCCCCGAGTTCGGCGAAGGCGTGCTGCGCGCGCTGCGCGACGTCGGCGGCGAGTCGATGCAGGAGCTCGCGGTCGGCGAGCGTTGCGGCATCACCGTGCCCAGTCGCGTGCCGTTTCGCGAGAGCGGCTGGGACGAGATGCTCGAGCGCCTCGACGTGAAGAAGTACCACTTCGAGGAACAGCAGCAGGTCGAGATCCCGCTGTCGCATCCCGAGCGGCTGCGCGACTACGTGTTCACGCCCGAGCCGGTCGCACGCGCCGACTTCTTCGTGAACTGCCCCAAGTTCAAGGCGCACCCGTGGACGACGGTCACGTTCTCCATGAAGAACTACATCGGCATCCAGGACGATCGGCATCGCCTGATCGATCACGACCACAAGCTCAACGAGAAGATCGCCGACCTCCAGCACATCATCCAGCCGCAGTTCATCGCGATCGACGGCATCACCGCCGGCGAAGGCCGCATGCTCACGCCGACGCCGTTCGACCTCGGCCTCATCATCATGGGCAACAGCCAGGTCGCGTTCGATGCGGTGTGCAGCGCGATCATCGGGCTCGATCCGAACAGCGTCGATCACATCCGGCTCGCCGCCGCGCAGGGCTTCGGCACGACTGACCTGTCGAAGATCCAGATCACCGGCGACGTCACCCTCGAGGAGGCGAAGGCGCGCGCAAAAGGCTTCAAGGTCGGCCTGATTCGCGTCGACAAGTACTTCGAGGGCACGAGCATCACCGCGTATGCGGGCTCGCCGCCGGAGCCCGAGCACGGTGATTACTGCTGGGGCGGCTGTCCCGGCGCGATCCAGGAAGCGATCGAGATCCTGCGCCAGTTCGACAAGCACACCGACGCGAAGATGCCGCGGCTGCACGTCGTGTTCGGTGCGTACGACGGCGAGATTCCGGCCAAGCCCGGCGAGAAGGTCGTGTTCATCGGCGACTGCGCCAACTGGAAGGGCACGATCAACGACAAGCCGATCGCGATCGAGAACCTCTACAAGGATCGCAGCACGATGGATCCGCACGTGGCGACGATGGAGGACATCTTCGTCAAGCTTGGCAAGGCCGGCAACAAGCTGCGCGGCGATGTCGTTCGCCTCGAAGGCTGCCCGGTGAGTGTGTCGGAGCAGGTGCTCGCGCTGGTCGCGATCGGCAAGCTCAACAACCCGTTCCTCGATCCCACACAGGCCGCGACGTTCACGCGCGGCTACCTCGGCTGGAAGTCACGCGTGATGCTCAACAAGCTCCAGCGCAAGCCGTACCAGCGCCACGGCACGTATGCCGAACGCGGCCAGGCCGCACCAGACCTCGGAGGCGAAACATGATCGGACCCGGTTGGCTCCCCGGATACAAGGCACGGCCTCCGCGCCAGCGCACCCTCGCCTACACCCGGCAGCGACGGCGCGCACGGGATCGCGCAAAAACCACAGGCCCGTCGCCGCAGATGCCGAATACTGATCTCGTGCTCTTCGATCACGGTCCGACGGAGTTTCCGGTGGCGACCGCGGTGCCACGCGAGCCCCGTGCCCGCGCGATCGCGCTGGTCGCAAATCTCGAGCGCTGGGTCGCAGCGCGGTGGGCGTGGTTCCGGCCGCGCACCGTGCCGTGTGCCGTCGCAGCGCTCGGCATGATCGCCGTGATGGCCTCGGTGGATTATCTGGCGCATCAGCACGACGACGTGAAAGCGCCGCGCATCGTGACCATCGACGTCGCGACGCCCTGAGCCGCGCCGACCGCGCTACTCTCGGCGCATGTCTGTACGCGCCGTCCACCATCTGAACTGCGCCACGATGTGTCCGGTCGGTGGGTTCCTGCTCGGCGGCACGGCGTGGCGCGGCCACTGGGTCGCGCACTGCCTCGCGATCGAGACCGAGCGCGACGGGCTCGTGCTCGTCGACACCGGCTTTGGAACGCGCGACATCGAGGGCAAGACCGGCATCACCGCGGCGCATCGCAAGATCGGCGGGCTCGCGCTGTCGCACGACGAGACCGCGACCGCGCAGGTCAGCGCGCTCGGCTTCACGGCCGATGACGTCAAGCACATCGTGATCACGCACCTCGACTTCGATCACGCCGGCGGCCTCGCCGATTTTCCGCGCGCGAAGATCCACCTGCACGCGAAGGAGCACGCCGCCGCGATGGCGCGCGCGAGCTTTCTCGAGAAGCAGCGCTATCACACGGCGCAGTGGTCACACGGCGCGCGGTGGGAGGTCTACGCCGAGGACGGCGACACGTGGCGCGGGCTACCGGCGATCACGAAGCTGCGCGGCCTCGATGCTGACATCGGCCTGATCCCGATGCATGGCCACACGCGCGGCCACTCCGCGGTCGTCGTGAAAGCGAGCGATGATCGCTGGCTCATGCACGCCGGCGATGCGTACTTCCATCGCAACGCGATCGAGGGTGAC
>JBBQFU010000115.1:0-25691 GCA_038322185.1 Haliangiales bacterium | reverse complement strand
CTGGGGCTCACTCGGTAACGGCGAGACTGCCGTGCGTGGTCCCGGCCATCCCGACAACCACGCGCCGACGATCGAGCTCACCGAGGTCGCGCGCACGGCGACGTCGGTCACCTTCGCTTACGATGTCCGCGACCGCGATGGTGACCTCGTGGTGGTCGCGGTCCTCGGTCCGCGTGTGAAGGCCGACACCCTCGAGCCCAAGGCGGTGATCGGCAATGCGATCGCGGGTCGCGGCGAGTTCGTGTGGGACACGACGGGCGTCGCGGCCGGCAGCTACACGCTGGTCGCACATCTGGACGACGGGGCTGACGTCGATCTCGAGGGCAACGACGACTTCGTCGAAATCGAGCTGCAGACCGTGACGCTGCCGTAAACCGATCCAGCGGTCACTGTCCGCGCCGATGTCACCGGCGCAGTCTATCGACATTGCCCGGGGAACCCAGCAGGATGGCCGCGATGACGCATCGTTGGCACTTCTTCCGCGCAGGTGCAGTTGATCAGGTAGCCCTGACCACCGGCGAAGACATCCTTGCGCTGCCCGACCTCGACCAGAAGCTGTGGGTCGCACTCGCGATGCCAACGACCGGCGTTGACCTCGATCCCGAGACACTCGGACTGCTCGATACGAACAAGGACGGCCGCATTCGCGTGCAAGACATCCTGGGCGCGATCACCGAGATCAAACGCACGTTCAAGGTTGCGAACGACGTGGTCGTGAGCCGCGACGAAGTGAAGATCTCGGCGATCCGCGATGACAAAGTCGTCGCGGCGGCCAGGCGCATGCTCGTGGACCTCGGCAAGAAAGACGCGACGTCGATCACGGTCGAGGACACGATCGAGGTGACAAAGGCGTTCGCGACCACGGTGCTCAACGGCGACGGGATCATCATTCCCGAATCGACCGACGACGCCGCGCTCAGGTCGGTCGTCGAGGATGCGATCACGTGTGTCGGCAGCGTGACCGATCGCAGCACCAAGCCCGGCCTCGACAAGGCGCTCGCCGAGGCGTTCTTCACCGACATCGACACGCACGCCGCGTGGCTCGTCGGCGGCAAGGCCGCGCAGGTACTCGGAGCCGAGACCGAGGCCGCCGCCGATGCACTGCGGGCGGTGCGCGAGAAGATCGAAGATTTCTTCACGCGGTGCCGGCTCGCTGCATTCGACTCGCGCGCGCAATCGGTGCTCGCGGGTCAGGAAGCGGAGCTCATCGCACTTGCCAGCCGCACGCTCGCGAGCAACGACGAGGCGATCGCGAAGCTGCCGATCGCGCGTGTCGATCCGGTCGCGCGGCTGCAGATGAGCGCCGCGATCAATCCCGCGTGGGCACCCGCGATGGCCACATTCGCCGACAAGGCGGTCAAGCCAATCCTCGGCGCACGCGACGCGGTGACGCTCGGTGATCTGGCGGCGCTCGTCGAGAAGCTGGCTCCGTTCGAGACGTGGCGTGCCGCAAAGCCGGTCACCAAGTGCGTGTCACTCACGCCCGAGCGCATCACCGAGCTCGCAGAGCCGGGCCCGCGCGGCAAGGTCTATGACCTGATCGCGTCGGATGCAGCGCTCGCCGCCGAGTACGACGAGATCACGAGCGTCGTGCGCGCCGTGAGATACCAGCGCGACTTTGGCCGCATCCTGCGAAACTTCGTCAACTTCAGCGACTTCTACTCGAAGCGCGACGGCGTGTTCCAGACGGGCACCCTCTACATCGACGGTCGCGCGCTGCACCTGTGCGTCCCCGTCAGCGATGCGGGCAAGCACGGCGCACTCGCCGGCGCATCCGATGCCTGCCTCCTGTATTGCGACATCACGCGCGAGGGCGAGAAGAAGCAGATCGCCGCAGCGTTGACCAACGGCGACACGGACAACGTGTTCGTGGGCCGCAACGGCATCTTCTATGATCGCGACGGCAAGGACTGGGACGCGACCATCACGAAGATGGTCGCGAATCCGATCAGCGTCCGCGAGGCGTTCTGGTCACCGTACAAGAAGCTGGTCAAGGTGATCGAGGACGCCGTGTCCAAGCGCGCGCAGGCGGCCGATGCCGCGGCGACCGCGAAGATGGAACAGGCCGGCAAGTCGATCGGCCACACCGATACCCCGGCCGCGGCTGCGCCCCCACCCGAGCCGATCGCGCCGAAGAAGATTGACCTCGGTACCGTCGCCGCGATCGGTGTTGCGATCGGCGGCATCGGCACGCTCGTCGGTGCGCTGCTCGCCGTGATGTTCGGCCTCGGCAAGTGGTTGCCACTCGGCGTGCTCGTGCTGCTGCTGATGATCAGCGGTCCCGCGATGCTGTTCGCATGGCTGAAGTTGCGCCGCCGCAACCTCGGCCCGATCCTCGACGCCAACGGTTGGGCCATCAACGGCCGCGCGCGCATCAACGTGGCGTTTGGCGCAGCGATGACGGAGATCGCCACGATCCCGAAGGGCTCGAAGCGGTCTCTCTCAGATCCATTCGCAGACAAGTCACCGCCGTGGCGCCTCTACACGTTCATCGCCACCGTTCTGCTCCTCGGCGGCACCTGGTATGTAGGACGCCTCGACGCCTACCTCCCCGACTCGATCCGCAGCACCAGCGTGCTCGGCAAGCATGCACCGGCCTTCACGCCGGCCTCCGCGACGCCGCCCAGTGGCGCAGGAGCCGCGACCCCTACACCTGCACCGGCCGCTACCCCGCCTGCCCCATGAACCCGGGTTAGGATGACAGGCCTTGAGTAGCCAGCTCGAACAGCTCCTCGGGTACCTGGAGCGCGAGGGCGTCACCGAGGTTCTGTTTGGATCGGGCCGCCCGATCGCGATGCGCAAGGCGGGAGCCCTCACGAACATCACGGCGCGCCCGCTCTCCGCCGACCAGCTGGTGACAATGCTGCGCGGCTCGGACATCAACGCGCTCATCCCGACCGCTGACGGCGAAGGTCCGATGGGACAGATCAAGGTCGGCCGCCGCGCGGCGACCGCGCAAGTCGCTCGTCGTGGCAACGAGATCGTCGTGAGCCTCACGCGGCCCGAGGGCGGCGCGGTGACCATGGCCGGCACGCAGCCGATGGCGAAGGTCGCGACGCCTCCCGAGGGAACGTCCAGCCCTCGCGCAAAGAACCCGACGAGCGCACCACCCGCAAGATCGGCGACACCTCGCGCGAAGTCGCCGACCTCGTCTCCGCGCAAGAAGAGCCCCACGTCGGCCCCGTCCGCGTCACGCACCGCCACCTCGACGCGCGCGGGCGGCCTGGTGTCTCCGAAGGGCCACTTGATTCCACCAGCGCCGATGCGTCCCGCGTCCGGCGGCCTCGACTTCACACTCGACGACGGCATCGAGCTCGGCGCTCCCCTCGAACCGGCCGCCGCGTCGCAGGACGCGAGCATCTCGCTGAGCCCGATCGGCAGCAGCAACTTCGAGCTCGAGCTCGGTCCTCCGCTGGGGGCCGACGAGCCGCCGACGTCGTTCGAGGTCGACTTCAGCACGAACCCGCCCTCACCGTTCCTGGCTCCGACGTCGCCGCCCGCCAGCTTCGATGTCGACTTCAGCACGAACCCGCCAGTGCGATTCGGTGGCGCCGCGGCGCAGAGCAACGCGCGTGGTGGCGACTTCGCGCGGCCCACAGCTGAACCATTTGCGAAGCCGCGCGGTGACGATGGGTTCGCGAACCTGCGCCAGACCGACGACGGTTTCGCGCGCCCTCACTCCGATGAAGGCTTCGCCCGACCACGCTCCGAGGAGGGCTTCGCGCGCCCGCGCACGAACGAAGCGCCCATCGCGAAGCCAGCCGATGTCTTCGCCAAGACCCATCCGATGGGTCCACCGCCATCGCACGCGAGCACGCAGCTGCCGGCACGCGGCCGCGATCCTGCGCAGGATGGGGTCGCGCACCGCGCGCCCGTCGGCGGGATCCAGCACGATCGAACCCAGCCGCTGGAGATCGGTCATGACCAGACGCTAGGCCTGGGCGAGGCGCGGGCCTCGACCGTGCATCTCGACGGTCGTCCGCAAGAGCCGTTCAAGGCGGCCAGCGGCGCGATGCTGGCCGGTCGCGCGCGTGTGCACAGCTCGGTGTTCACCACGCTCGTCGCCGCTGCACGCGAGCTCGGCGCGAGCGACCTCCATATCGCGGCATCGCGCGTGACCTCCATCCGCGTGCACGGCGAGCTGGTGCCACTCGAGCCGGGCTCGAATCCGCTCAGCGCGCAGGGCGCCGAGGAGCTCTTGCTTCCACTCCTCGAGCCCGCGCACGAGGCGCAGCTCGAGCAGCTCGGCTACATCGACCTCGCGCTCGAAGCGCCGGGCGGTGGTCGGCTGCGCGCGAACATCTCGCGGCAGCAACAGGGCCTCAAGGGCACGTTCCGTCTCGCGCTCGCCGCACCCGCCACGCTCGAGCAACTCGGGCTCCCCGCGGACCTCGCGAAGGTCGTCGGTCATCACCAGGGCCTCGTCGTGATCGCGGGCCCGAGCGGTCACGGCAAGACCACGACGCTCGCGGCGCTCGTCGATCTGCTGAACAGCTCGAAGCCGTATCACATCCTCTCGATCGAGGACCCCGTCGAGATCGTGCACTCGCGCAAGCAGGCCGTGATCTCGCAGCGCGAGGCCGGCCGCCACACCGTGAGCTTCGCGCGAGGCCTCAAGGCATCGCTGCGTGAGGATCCCGACGTGATCGTGATCGGCGAGCTCCGCGATCGCGAGTCGGTCGAGATCGCACTCACCGCCGCCGAGACCGGTCACCTCGTGATCGCCACGATGTCGACGCCGAGCGCGGCCAAGACGATCGATCGGTTGATCGACATGTTCCCGCCCGAGGAGCACAGCCAAGTGCGCGCGTCGGTCGCCGGTGCACTCCGTGCGATCGTCGCCCAGCGGCTGCTGCCGAAGCGCGGCGGTGGCATCGTGCCCGCCATCGAGCTCGTCACCGGCGTGCTGCCACTCGCGGTGCTGATCCGCGAGGACAAGCTCTACCAGCTGCCGAACCTCATGCAGCGCGGCCGCGCGTTCGGGATGATCCGCTTCGACGAGTCCCTCGCCGAGCACGTGCGCGCCGGCCGCCTCGACGAGGACGTCGCGCTCGAGGTCGCCGAGAGCAAGAAGGACCTCGCCGCCACGCTGCGTCCGGCTCCCGCCGCCGCACCGCCCAAGACCTCGCAGATCTGGGGCTTCGGCAAGAAGGGCGACCGCTGATGGGCGTGATGGAAAGCCCCGGCTCTGTGCGCAGCAGCTCCGAAGGAGATGCGCAGTGTTAATCAACCAGCTCTTCGATCGGCTGCTCGACCGCGGCGGCTCGGACCTCCATCTGTCGCCGGGCTATCCACCGATGCTGCGTGTGCGCGGCCAGCTGATCGCCGAGGGCGAACGCATGCTATCGTCGGGTGACATCGGGAGCATGCTGATGCCGCTGCTGTCCTCGGATCAGCGCACGCTGTTCGAGTCGTCTGGCGATCTCGACTTCGCGCACGCGCACGGCACCAAGGCGCGCTTTCGCGCGAACTACCTCAAGAAGCTCACCGGCACCGGCGCCGTGTTCCGCGCGATCCCGACGACGATCAAGTCCCTCGACGATCTCGGCGTCCCGCCGGGCATCCGCAAGCTCGCCGACCTCAAGAACGGCCTCGTGCTCGTCACCGGCCCCACGGGCAGCGGCAAGTCGACCACGCTCGCCGCGATGATCGATCACATCAATCGCACCCGCTCGGGTCACATTCTCACGATCGAGGACCCGGTCGAGTTCGTGCACCACCCGCGCAAGTGCTTCATCACGCACAAGGAGGTCGGCATCCACGTGCCGACCTTCGTCGACGCGATCCGTAGCGCCGGTCGCGAGAATGCCGACGTGATCCTCGTCGGCGAGCTTCGTGGTTCCGAGACGATGAAGGCCGCGCTCCAGCTCGCGAGCTTCGGCATCTTGATCTACGCGACCGTCCACACGAACTCGGCGGCCGCGACGATCGATCGCTACGTCAACGCGTTCCCCGCAGACCAGCAGCCGCAGATTCGCGGCCTGCTCGCCGACTCGCTCGCCGGTGTCGTGGCGCAGCAGCTCGTGCCGAAGGCAGACGGCGCGGGCCGCGTGGCCGCGCACGAGATCCTCCTCGGTAGTGGCGCCCTCGCGTCCCTGATCCGCGAGGGCAAGACCCAGCAGATCGGTGGCTATATCCAGACCGGAATCGCCGACGGCATGCAGCCGATGGACGGCTCGCTCGAGAAGCTCGTCCGCGCTGGCACCGTGACCCCCGAGGCCGCGCTCGAGAAGGCGCTCGACAAGGACCACTTCGCGAAGCTGTTCCCGCCGCGCGACCGCTGATAGGGATCCGGCAAATAGGGGTCCGCCCCTGTTCATGCACCTGAGGTGCAAGTGTCCGACTACCGGACAAGCGGCAGCTTGCGATAGCGCTGCAAGAGGCGCGTCTGGCGGCTCACCATCGGCTGGACGACGCCATTGATCACGATCGTCTCGGCGACCGTGGTGGTCTCGAACGGGTCGCCGCTCCACACCACGAGGTCCGCCGCGCTGCCCTTCTCGAGCGTCCCGCGCTTGGCGAGCCCGTAGAGCGCGGCCGGATTCGTGGTGACCGCCGCGAGCGCATGGGTCCAGTCCATGCCGTGCGCGACCGCATTGCCCGCGAGCTGGCGCAGCGTGCGCGCGCTGCCTGCTGCACCGAGCGTCGAGATCACGACCGGCACGCCGGCCTTGTCGAGCACGGCCACCGCGTCGTCGTGGATGTCACTCGCGGCGAGGTTCGCGGGCAGGTTCGCGGTCGGATCGATGAACACCGAGACCTTCGCCTTCGCGAGATCCGCGGCAACGCGCCACGCCTCGGTACCACCCACGATCGCGACCTTGATCTTGAGCTGCGTCGCGAGGCGCAACACCGCGCGGATGTCGGTCTCGCTCTGCGCCTCGATCACGAGCGGCAGCTTGCCGGCCAGCACCGGCTGCAGTGCCTCGAGATCGAGCCGGTCTGCGATCATCCGGCGCTTCGCGTTGCGCTCGTAGGCTCCCTTGTCGCGCCCGTATGCCCGCGCGTCGTCGAGTACCTCGCGAAGCAGCTCGATTGCCTTGCCCCGCGAGCCGCCGACCGCCGATGCGCCCTCGCTACCGACAACGCCGTGCATCGCCACGGGTGCACGCACGGGCTCGGCGCTGCCGTCGAGATTGAACGCGGCCGACTGGCCTGCGATCAGGCCGCCTGCCGGCGCAGCGATCACCGTGGTGATGCCACCGTCGATCCGCGCGACCGCGACGTTCACCTCGCGCGCATCGAAGCCATCGCGTGCCTCGAACGAGGCGTGGATTGGATCGCCGTGCACGGTGTCGGTCGGACCGAACCGGCCATCGACCGACGACGATTCGAGATCGATGCCGACGAGCCCGACGCCAGAGAAACCTTCGATCAGGCCCGCGGTGATCGTCTTGCCCTTGGCATCGATCACGCGTGCACCCGCCGGAATCGCGACCCCAGCACCGACGGCCACGATCACGCCCTTGTCGATCACGATGATCCCGTTGTCGATCGGTGCGCCCGGCTTGACGTGAATCAACGCGCCGGTGATCGCGATCGTCTCCGCCTGGGCCCCGGTACCGAGCGCCGCAAGTGCGGCCATTGCGAGTAGCGCTTTCACTTCCCACCTCCGTCGATCACGCCATGCCCGAGCTCGAAGTCCGAGGCGCGCATTCCCTTCGCGCGCTCGTAGGCGACCTCGCCGCCGACGATCACGACATCGGCGCGCGCGTAGACCGAGAACGGCGAGCCGTTCCACAGCACCACGTCCGCCCGCTTGCCCTCCTCGAGGGTGCCGGTCACCGAGTCGATACCGAGCACCCACGCGGGATTCGCGGTGATCCAGCGCAGCGCCTGGTCGTCGGTGATCTTGATGCCGGCGCGCTCGCCCGACGTGCGCGCCTTGCTCGCTTCCTGATTGAGGCGCTGGATCCCGATCGCGGAGTCCGAGTGGATCGTGACCCGCCCACCCTGCTCCTCGATCAACGCGGCGTTCTCGGGAATGCCGTCATACGCCTCGAGCTTGAAGCCCCACCAGTCAGCCCACGTGTTCACCGCGATGTTGCGCGCGGCGAGCACGTCGCGAATCTTGTACGCCTCGAGCGCGTGATGAAACGACCGGATCGAGAAGCCCATCTCGTCGGCGACGTGGATCAAGCTCGCCATCTCGTCGGCGCGGTAGCAGTGGATCTGCACGAGCACATCGCCGCGCAGCACACCCGCCAGCGTCTCGAGCTTGAGATCAAACGGCGGGGGCTCCGGGCCGACCTCGCCAGGGATCGTGCGCTTGTGATCCTTGCGCCGCCCGTCGAGCTCGGCCGCGCGCACGCGCTTCGCGTTCCACAGCTCGCGCGTCTTCGCATACGCCGCAAACTTCGCTGCATAGATCTGCGCCTCGACGAACGCCGTGCGAAACGCCGCGTACTCCGCCATGCGCGTCTGCGGGCCGCCCTTGTCGCCATACACGCGCTTGGGGTTCTCGCCGCACGCCATCTTCACCGTCGACGGGGCGCCCGGGAACGCTGCTTCCCGTGCCGTGCGTGCGGTCCGCATCGCGATCGTGAAGCCACGCCCGCCGATCAGGTTCGCCGAGCCCGGCAAGATGAGTGCGCTGGTCACGCCGCCCGCGACGGCGCGCGCGATCTGCGGATCCTGCGGCCAGTAGCCGTACTCCGCTCGCGCATAAGGCGTGCTCGGTGCGACCGCCTCGTTGCCGTCGCTGTGTGCCTTCGCCGACGGGACCGGATACACGCCGATGTGCGAGTGAGCGTCGATGATGCCCGGCGTGACCACCTTGCCAGCGCCGTCGATCACGATCGCGCCGGCCACCTCGGGTGCGCCGTCCGCCGCGCCCACGTAGCGCAGCACGCCCTTGTCGATCACGACGGTGCCCGGATCGAACTGCTGTCCCGCCGCGGTCATCACGCGTGCGCCGCGAATCACCACGGGCGGTGTTCCCGGATCCGCGAGCGCCTCGGCGAGCGAGCGCTTCGCCTCCGGCTTACCCCGCGGGAAGAACGCATCGGGATCGACCCACGGCGCGACGATGTCGAGCTTGCTCTCGTCGGTCTTGACCTGGACGGTAACAACACGCTTCGGCGCGCACGCAAGCACCGCCCACATCAAGGGCAATAACCACCGCATCCTCGGGTTGTACATCGACGCTCGACGGCGTGTGCGGTTCAGGGACCGCGCATCGACGAGTGCCAGACGCGCTTGCAGATCCGCAGCTCGTACGCGTGCAGCGCGATGCCCTCGCTGGCCGGCCCCCTCGCGCCGTACAGCACGTCGCTGACGATGGGATGCCCCAGGCTCGCGAGGTGCGCTCGGATCTGATGGGTCCGCCCCGTCTTGAGATCCAGCTCGATGAGCGTGGTCCCCTCGACGCGCTCGACCACTCGCCAGTGCGTCACCGCATGCTGCCCATCCGTGACGATCGCGCGCCGGTAATCGAGCGCTGGATCGCGACCGAGCGGCGCGTCGATCGTCCCCGCCTCGCCGTCGACGAGTCCCTCGACCCGGGCGCGATAGCGGCGCTGGATCGCGTGTACCCGCGTCGTCTTGCCGATCGCCATCAGCCCGCTCGCCCCGCGATCCAGCCGATGCAGCGGCCGCGGTCGCCACGCGCCCCATGGCTGATCCGGCCGCGCACCCGCACGCCACAGCAGCGCGTTGAGCAGCGTGCCCTCTCGGTGCGGACCGAGTGGATGTACGTGCATGCCCGCCGGCTTGTCGCAGATCAGGAGCTCGTCATCCTCGTCGATGATCGTGAGCGGCAGCGGCTGCGGAACGATCGCGACCGCCGCGAGTGCCACCGCGTCGACGCTGATCACGTCGTCCGCGCCGACCTCGTCGTTGATCCCACCGACCCGGCTACCGACACGAATCGCCCCGGCCGAGATCAGTGCGCCGATGTCGCCCACGGGCGCGACGATCAGGCGGTCTTTGGCATGGTCGACCAGCTTCATGACTGCCGACGCTCGGCCGGCTCCGGCGCTACCGGGTCTGCAGGGTGCCTTGCGAGAGCACGCCGGACACCGACCCGCCCGGCGTGAACGTCGTGCCGAGCGGAAGGTTGACGCGAATGCGCCCCATGCCGCCGCCACCACCACCTCCGACAGGGTCGTCGTTCAGGCCGTTCGCGCCGTTCTGTGCAGCGATCCCCGTCGCCGCACCATTACCGCCACTTCCGGTGTCAGCGCCACACGTCTGCCCCGATGCGGCGCTGGTCGAGCGTTGACCTGATTGCGCAGAGCCAAACACGCCGCACTTACCGCCGCCGCCATTGGCGAAGATCCCTGCGGTCGCGTCCATCGTGACGACCGGCGCCTCGAGCAGGACGCCGCCACCCGCGCCGCCACCGTGTCCGTTCCCGCACGGATTGTCGACAAGGCAGAAGATCTGGTTGGACGGTCCCTTCGCCCCAGCGCCATTGGCCAGGATCGCGGCCCCCGCTCCCAGCGCGATCGACGTTCCGCTGACAATCTGAACCGCTCCGCCCGCGCCTCCTGGAAAGTGATTCGCGGTCGCGTAGCTCGAGCTGCCGCCGGGGCAGCCACCGCGCAGCGGAATGAGCTCGGCGTTGCCAGCAATGGCGCCTGCGGTCCCCGCCGCAATGACGGGACTTCCGCCAGTACCGCCCGAGCCGCCAGCCGTGCCAAAGCCACCACCACCGCCGCCCGCCCCACCGTTAGCGTTGCTTGCGGCGGGGGTGCCGCCCCGGCAGGCAGCGTTGTTCACAATCGCGCCTGGACCGTTGATCTCGCCACGACCATTGACGTTGATGTCGTGATCGATCACCACATCGCCACCCGACAGGATGACCAGCGCTCGCGTTCCCTGGACGGTAATGATGCCGCCCGTGGTGAACGACTTCACCTTGATGACCAGCACGGCGCCGGGCTGAGACGTCAGCGGCGTGCGTGTGCCGCTTTGATCGACAATCGTCCCAGCGTCGGTATCGATCGTTGTCGCTCCTGACAGCACCAGATCCGTCGAGCCCGCCGCTTCATCGAAGAACGACGCGAAGCTGTTGGATGGATCGACCTTCATGCAGCGGGTCTCGGTCGTGTTGCAGCCGAGAACACATGTTTCGGTTCCGAGCACCTGACCACTGCCATCGCACGTCACGAGTGCGTTGCTCGAACAGAACGCGGTCGTGCCGATCGGACACTCGGGCGGAGCATCAGCGGCGGCATCGATTACCACCACGGCAGCGTCCTTCTGATCGGACGCGACACTTCCACATCCTGCCGACGCCGCAGCAAGGACCCACACACAGTGCAACGATTGATTCTTCATCCCGCCTCAGACTACACAAAGTAGCCACGATTGCGCGTGAGATCGCTTACATCGTGGAGTGTTCCCCGTCGGCCGATCACATCTTCGGCGTGAGCGTGTTGCCGCGGTCGAGATAGATCTTCAGCACGACGACCTGCGGCTTCGTCGGCGGCGGCTGCGCCTTCGGGTCGCTGATGTCTGCGCTGATCGTGAACTTCGTCGCCATGTTCTGCTTGAACGCCGGCATCAGGACACCGTCGCTCAGCGACACCTCGTGGTTACCGTCGCCGGCGATGTTGCCGATCGTCGTCGGCCCATTCTCGGTGTCGAGCGTCTGATCCTTGCCCGTGATCACAGTCGTGCCCTTGATGGTCCAGACCGCGCGCTTCTTGCCGACGAGCTCGTAGGTGACCGTCTTGGTGATGTCGACCTTGTCCATCACCTTCTCGGCGGAGGTCACGGTCCACTTCGCACCGGTGCCGACGGCCTCGGTGGGGAGAACCGGCCACATCGGGAGCATCGATAGTGCGAGGAACTGCAGGCCACCGATCGTGAGCTTCGTGGGCTTCTCGATCCGCAGCTTCGCTTCCTTGAGCTGACCGTTCGGCGCGACGGTGCCGCTCAGGATGGCGCCCTGGAGCGAGTCCATCTGGGTCTTGAAGTCAGCGCTGCTGACCTGCTGGCCCGCACGATCGCGCACGCCGACCGTGGAGAACGTCATCATGAACTTCAGCTCACCGCTCGCCGAGACTTCCTGCGTCTCGACGTCCGCCGTGAGCACCGCGGTCGGCGAGACCTGCTCCACCTTGCCGCCGGTCTCGGGCGGACCGTCCTGGCCGCCGGCGACATCGAGCGCGAGCTCGCTGGTTTGCTTGGCGCCCGCCTTCGCGGACAGAACGAGCTTCGCCTTCTTGCCCTTGCCCGCGTTGACGAGCTTGACCTCGACCGGGTGATCCGGAATCGGGATGTCGATTGGCCCCTGCGGGACCGCCGGCTCCTTCGGCCCCTCGGGAACCGGCTCGGCGGTCTTCGTCGGCGCCGGCTTGTCATCCGGCAGGGTCGGCGGCGGCGTGGTGGACTTCGGCGAGCCACCGCAAGCAGCGGCGGCGATCAAAAAGGCGAGGAGGCTACGACGCATCCCGAGGCTATAGCACGGGGTCACACGGTCTCGCCCGATCTGGCGTATGGGTGGCACGTCCACTGCACCGGACCACCCGCGTGAATGACGGACTGCAGCGACGGTTTCCGATCGGGGCGGAGCTCGTAGAAGACGGTGCACATTTCCGCGTACGCGCGCCGGCGCACGCACGCGTGACCCTCGTGATCGAGGAAGACCGCCGCGAGGTCCAGCTCAAGCCTGAAGGCAACGGTTACCACTCGTTGCTGGTCGACAATCTGAGCGCCGGGGCGCGCTATCGATATCGACTCGGGAACGAGGCAACCCTTCACGCCGATCCAGCGTCGCGGTTTCAGCCCGAAGGACCGTTCGGCCCGTCACAGCTGATCGATCCGGATGACACGGCGTGGACTGATGCTGGATGGCACGGCGTCACCCGGCCGCACGAACAGGTGATCTACGAAATGCACATCGGGACGTTCACACCGCAGGGCACGTGGAGCGCCGCGGCCGAGCAACTCCCGTTCTTGCGCGACGTCGGCGTGACCACGATCGAGATGATGCCGGTCAACGACTTCGCCGGCAAGCGCGGCTGGGGCTACGACGGCGTGAACCTGTTCGCTCCGTATCGCATGTACGGCACACCGGAAGAGCTGCGCATGTTCATCGATCGCGCGCATGCCCTCGAGCTCTCGGTGATCCTCGATGTCGTCTACAACCACTTCGGTCCTGCCGGGAACTCGCACTACGCGTTCACGCCCGACATCAAGGCAGCGACGTCGAACGACTGGGGCGACGAGCTCGACTACTCCCGCCCAGGTTCGCGCGAGCTATTCGTCACCAACGCGGCGTACTGGATCAGCGAGTTCCACTTCGACGGCCTCCGCATCGACGCCACGCACGCGATCCGGGACAGCAGCGAGCGGCACATCCTGGCCGAGATCGTCGACGCCTCGCGAGCCGCGGCCGGCGACCGCAAGATCTGGATCGTCGGCGAGAACGAGACGCAGGAGATGTCGCTCGTGAACCCCGCCGAGCAGGACGGCTGCGGGCTCGACGCGCTGTGGAACGATGACTTCGAGCACAGCGCGCGCGTCGCGCTCACCGGCTGCACCGACGGCTACTTTCACGACTACGCGGGCACGCCGCAGGAATTCGTGTCGGCCCTCGAGCGCGGCTTCCTCTATCAGGGCCAGATCTACGCATGGCAGCGCAACACGCGCGGCACCCCCACGCACGGACAGCCGCCGTCGCGGTTCGTGAACTTCATCGAGAACCACGACCAGGTCGCGAACTTCAGCTTCGGGGATCGTCTCACCGTGCTCAGCGATGCGGCGTCGCTGCGCGCGATGACGGCGCTGCTGTTGCTCGGTCCGCAGATCCCGATGCTGTTCCAGGGCCAGGAGACCGGCTCGCGGCGTCCGTTTCAGTTCTTCGTCGATCACGACGACGAGCTCAACAGGCTCGTCCGCCAGGGCCGCGCCGGCTTCCTCAAACAGTTTGCTCGGCTCGCGACGCCCGAGGCGCAGGCGGCGCTGCCGATTCCCGGCGACCCCGCGACGTTTGCCAGCTGCATTCTCGATCCGGCCGAGCGCACGTTCGAGAACCCCGTGGTCCAGCTCCATCGCGATCTGCTGCGGATCCGGCGCGAGCATCCGTGCTTCACACAGTGGACGGAAGGCGCCATGCGCGGCGCGGTGCTCGGCGACTCCACGTTCTGCGTACGCTGGTTCCACACCGATGGCGACCGTCTCCTGCTCGTGAACTTCGGCAAGACGTTCCGCACCGCCGTGCTCCCCGAGCCGCTGCTCGCCCCGCCGATGAAACACGGCTGGCGCACCGCGTGGTCGAGCGAGCACCCGAGCTATGGAGGTCACGGCACGCCGGAGCCGTTCACCCACGCGCGTCTCTCGATCCCCGCGCGCGCTGCGGTGCTGCTGGCGCCTGATCCCGACGCGTGGCTGCACCTCGATCCCCCGCCCGACAGCGGCGAGAAGGTGCCCGTCGAACCATGAACGGAGGCGCACGATGAGTAAGCTCACCGACACCGCACCGGATCCGGTCCGGCGCATCACCGTCGCGAGCGAACCGCACCAGGAGTGGCTCGTTGCCAACGGCCTCGGCGGCTACGCCTCCGGCACCGTTCACGGCGTCCCGACGCGCCGCTATCACGGCCTGCTCATCGCCGCGCTGCCGAATCCCAACGGCCGCGTCATGATGCTCAGCTCGCTCCCCGCACAGATCCGCTTGCGCGACGGCACGCGCGCTGACATCGGCTGGGTCCCGCCGAACTACACCGCGAACCTGGCGATGGACCTCGAGGAGTTCAAGCTCGAGCTCGGCCTGCCGGTGTGGAAGTACCGCGGCCTCGGCCTCACGATCGAGAAGCGTCTCGTCGTGTCGTACCAGACGAACACCGCGATGATCGTGTACCGCGTCCTCGAGGGCGGCCCGGTGCGCATCGAGATGCGGCCCGGCGTGCAGTTCCGCGGCCACGACGATCCAGTATCGACCGCGGTGCCCGAGGCCTATCCGCTCACGGCACTCGGCTCGCGCATCGAGGTGGTCGCGCCGAACAACATCCCGAGCCTGCGGCTACACCTCACCGGCGGTCGCACGTCGTTCGTCCTCGATCCGTTGATCGTTCCCGATCTCGCGTACTCCGTCGAGGCCGGTCGCGGCTACGAGTCGCGCGGCCAGCTGTTCAGCCCCGGGCGCTTTCGCGCGGACCTCGGGCAGGGTGACAGCGTCGCGATGTTCGCGTCGACAGAGGAGTGGGACACGCTGCTCACGATGACCGTCGACGAGACGAGCGCTGCCGAGCGCGAGCGTCGCCGCCGGTTGCTCGATGCCGCGGTCGAGCCCGCACGCACCGGTCCTGCGGCCGAGCTCGTGCTCGCCGCTGACCAGTTCGTGATTCGCCCTGCCGGTCGCCGCGAGGATCACATTCGTGCGCGTGCCGCCGGCGACGAGGCGTGGACCGTGATCGCCGGCTACCACTGGTTCACGGACTGGGGCCGCGACACGATGATCGCGCTCGAGGGCCTCACGCTCGCGACCGGGCGCATTCACGAGGCTGGCTCGATCTTGCGCATGTTCGCGCATCACATCCGCGACGGCCTCGTGCCGAACATGTTCCCCGAGGGCGCGAACGAGGGCCTCTATCACACGGCCGATGCGACGCTGTGGTTCTTCCACGCGCTCGATCGCTACCTGCGTGCCTCCGGTGATCGACGCACGCTGATCAAGCTGCTGCCGATCCTGCGTGATGTTGTCGAGCACCACCTGCAGGGCACACGGTTCGGGATCCGCGTCGACGCCGACGACGGCCTCGTCAACCAAGGCGCCCCCGGCTACCAGCTCACCTGGATGGATGCGAAGGCGGGCGACTGGGTCGTCACGCCGCGTCGCGGCAAGGCGGTCGAGCTCAACGCGCTCTGGCACAACGCGCTGCGACTGATGGCGGACTGGACGTCGCGCACCGGCGATCCGGACAGTGCGCGCGTGATGGGCGGTCACGCGGATCGGGTCTACGAGTCGTTCAACGCGCGGTTCTGGAATGCAGCCACCGGCCATCTGTTCGACGTGGTCGACGGCGAGGCCGGCGACGATCCGGCGTGCCGGCCCAATCAGCTGTTCGCGCTGTCGCTGCCGCACCCGGTGCTCGATCCGAAATACTGGAAGCCGGTGCTCGAGTGCGTCGAGCGCGACCTCGTCACGCCGGCGGGTCTCCGCTCGCTTGCCCCGCATCACGCGGACTACAAGCGTACCTATCGCGGCGATCTGCTGACGCGCGATGCGGCCTATCACCAAGGCACCGTATGGAGCTGGTTGATCGGCCCGTATATCGACGCAGCGCTGCGCGTGCGGCCCGACGACGTGGCCGGCGCACGTCGCCGTCTCGAGGGTCTGGTCGCGCACCTCGGGGAAGCCTGCATCGGCTCCATCAGCGAGGTGTTCGATGCCGAGCAGCCATTCACGCCGGGCGGTTGTATTGCTCAGGCGTGGGGCGTCGCAGAGTTGCTGCGCTGCCTGGTGCGACTGGATCGCTAGATCGGTCGCGGCTGCGCTGCTTCCCGTGCGGCTCGTCGAGTGCGACCCGCGGTCACGAGGGCGAGCTGGCGGTGCGAGATGCACCAACCGTCGACCCAGCCGTGCCGGCGAGACGGCGACGTGCGACTACGCGAGCGCGATCCGTCCGGTGCGGCGGAGCTCGTCGAGCTGCTCGTTGAGAGCTCGCTCGGCCATCTCTTCGCGCATGCCGGGTCGCGCCTTGAGATAAGCCGCGTAGGCACCGCGAATGAACTGGTCGAGCTCGACCGTGTTCTCCGCCGACAGCTCGGCGGCGCGGGTGAGCAATTCGCTCACCTTCACGTTCCACTGCTTTTCGGTTCGGTTTGCCATGGGATCAACATTGAGCACGGGTGGCCCCATCGCAACCCGCCCCATCGGATAGGCATTTCCCCTCGCCTCAATGCGGGATGAATTCCACGCCGATGAACGGAACCAGCGGCAATCCGACGACATCTTCGTCGTAACCGTTCGGACGTCGCTCGTCGAACTCGACGTCGCGTCCCTCGACGTTGCGGCGGTTCGTCACGTTTTGAATGTCGAGATACAGGTTGATCGCGCCCCACTCGCGCTGCCAGTTGCGATCGGCGCGCACGTCGAGATGAAAGAACCACGGCAGCCGACCGCCGAATGGATCCTGCGTCGGGAACAGGTCGGGCGGCATACCGATCACGATCGCCGGGCTGTACGGGTTGCCGCTCACCAGCTGCACGCGCGCACCGACACGCCACTTGCCGAGCTTCGTCGATGCTGCCGCGTTGAGGTTGTGCCGCTGGTCGAGCTCGAACGGTCGCCAGCCGCGGCCGAGCACCGGATCGTCGACACGTTGCGACCACGCGAGCGTGTACGCGAACAACAGGAACCAGCGCGGCGTCGAACGTTTGAGGAGCACCTCGATGCCGCCGAGACGCGCGCGTCCGGCATTCTCGCGATACGACGACACGCCGAGCTGCTTCTCGAGAAGGAGCCGCAGCGTCGGGCCAAGGCCGCCGTAGTTCTGCGCGCTCGCCTCGCCGTCGCGGCTCACGACCTCGACGCCGATGTTGTGGCCGTACCCGGCGAACGTGGTGAGCGCGGCGAGCCAGCTGTCGCCAAGCTCGGCATCGATACCGAGCGAGGCCTGGTCGATGTACGAGCTGTCGAGCTCGGGGTTGCCGTCGACGCGATCGACATCGGCGGGAATCGGAGGCTGGTGATAGCGGCCGATCGCCTGGCGCAGCGTGAGCCCGGGGCGCAGCCGTTGATGGATGTTGAGCCGCGGATCGATCACCGCCTCGCGGGCGATACCGTAGTAGTCGAGGCGCAGGCCGGGCTTGATCGCGAAGCGGTTGCCGTCGACCGCGATGCGGGTCTCGCCCCACGCAGCGACGTCGATCCAGCCGAGGCTGGTGCCAACGGTCTCCTGCCTGTCGTCGCTGTCGATCGTGGTCTGGGCGAGGTATCCCGCGTCGAGGTCGATGCCACCGCGGAGGTGGCCCCACTTGTAGTCGCGCACGAGCTCGCTGCGGACGCCGCCCGGGACGGTCGGGCGTGCGATCGAATCGTCGCGGCCGTTGTCGTGCTCGACGTACTCGAGGTTGCTCACGCCGATCCACGGCACCACGCGCAACGTGAGCGGGCCCCACGCGCGCGTGTAGGGGACCGCGGCGCGCACGAACGTCGAGGTGAAGCTGAACTCGTCGTTGGTCACGCGATCGATCGCGCCGAATAGCATCGGCGTGATCCGTCCGCGCTTGCGTGGATCGCCGAACGAGGTGCGCAGCTGGACGTCCACGTACGTCGGCAGCGGAATCTCCTCGTCGACGAACGGCTCGAGGATGTTGCCGAGGTAGCTGTAGCGGACGCCCGCGAGCAAGCCGCCGCCTTGCCACGGTCCCTCGACGAACGCGCTCGAGTCGAGCAGGCCGATCGAGCCGCCCGTGCGCCACACGTCGGTGCGAGGCTCGCGGGTCGTGAGCGTGACCAGACCGCCTTGCGCGCGGCCGTGGCTCGCGTCGAAGCCGCCCGACGTGAGCGTGATCGTGTCGAGCATCGAGCCCGGGTAGACCGACGTCACGCCGCCGAGGTGAAACGCGATCGGGACCTCGACGCCGTCGATGTACACACCAGTATCGCGCGGGCTCGTGCCGCGGAGCACGATGCCCCCGAACGAGAACGGGATGCGAGACACGCCAGGGAGGGCCTGCGTGGCGCGCAGCACGTCGTTGGCGGCCCCAGGGAGGAAGCGAATCTCGTCGGCGGTGAGCTGATACGAGAGCGGCTTGGTCTCCTCGGGGGCCTTGCCGCTGATCTCGATGATCTCGCTGCCCTTCGCGGGGGTGAGCTCGACGCGCACGAGCGTGTCGCCGGCGGGGACGCGGATCGTCTTGGTCGCGAAGCCAGGTGCGGCGAACGTGAGCTCGCGGTCCTCGTTGACGGTGATCGAGAAGTAGCCGTCGAGGTCCGTGACTGCCACTTCGCCGCGATCGGTGAGCACGGTCGCGCCGATGACGAGGCGACCGGTCTCGGCGGACGACACCACGCCGCGCACGCTGCGCGGTGCCGCGATGGCGACGCTCGCGCATGCAATGACCGCGATCGCGACACTCGCCCGCAGCACGCGGGCAGTGTCACACGGGCCAGCTGCCGCAGATCGTGACTTTGTGAATCACACATTGGATCGCGACTCGTCCACGTACACGTGAGACGTACACGTGAGGCGTGCACGTGCTCGTGCTCGATCCGCGCGTGGGTTTGGGTTCATGCGCCGATATTCGGATCGTGTACGAGCACGAGCACGAGCACGAGCACGAGCACGACGTGACTCACGCGCGACGACGACTCCGCAACCAGCGTTTGCTGCAGCGGCTTACATGCCGGAGATCGTGACCTTGTTCATCTTGACCGCAGTCTTCGGGCGGTCGCCCGCGGCGGTCGGCGTGGTCTCGATCTTCTTCACGACGTCCATGCCCGAGGTGATCTTGCCGAACACCGGGTGCTTGGACGGGCCGGGGGAGAACCAGTCGAGGTAGCTGTTGTGAACCACGTTGATGAAGAACTGCGCGCCACCCGAGTTCGGGCGGCCGGTGTTCGCCATCGACAGCGTGCCGGGCTCGTTCGAGATCTTGTGTGCGGGCGGGTGCTCGTCCTGCACGTTGCCGAGCGGCGAGTTCCCGGTGCCACAGCGGGGGCTGTTCGGATCCTTCGAGTACTCGCACCCGAACTGGATCATGAAATCCTTGATCACGCGGTGGAAGTGCAGGCCGTCGTAGAAGCCCTGCTGCGCCAGCTTGATGAAGTTGGTCGCCGAGACGGGCATCTTGTCGAGATAGATCTCTGCCTCGAACGATCCGAGGGAGGTGTCAAAGGTAGCAACGGGGTTCGCCATGCCCCGGGCTTATCATTTTTCTTTAGTTAACGCCGTCGATCGCGAGCGCGATCATTGCGATTAGTTCCTGCGCCTGTTTGTTCTCGACGTTCGCTGCAATGAACTCGTGCAGCGGGAGTTGCGCCGTCTCGAGATTCTTCATCGGGTCGCCGCGGGCGGCGGTGTCGAGGTCGTCGTACGAGAGGGTACGAATGCGGCCGCCGGCGCGCTGATAGGCCTGTGCGACGAGCGCACAGTGGAAGATCACGCCGATCACCCCTTCGGCGCCACCGAGCTCGCGTTCGTGGGCGCTGAGGAACTGGGCGACCTGTGCCTGCGTCTGCACGAAGCCACCGACGAGCACCGATGCGTAGTTCGGGTCACCCATCTTGGCCGACGCTTCTTGCACGACTGACGCGACTTGATCCTTGGTGAGCTTCATTTGCTTGCGTCCACCACCAGGGGGACTCTCCTGGACTCGGGTATTCGGTGATGCTACTGCGCATAGCAGGGCCTCGTCGACAGATCGTGACCCAGACCGCAACGCATAGACCGCTGGCCGAGAGCTTCTCGACCGGTTCATCGTGGCTCTCCCGCGCGGTGAGCGTTTCGGTCGTATTGCATATCGCCGTCGCGCTCATCGGCTGGCGCCTGCTCCACCACGCCGAGGACACGCAGGTCTCCACTGTCGATATCGAGCTCGCGCCCCCGCCCCCGAAGGTCGAGGCGCTGCCCGAAGAAGTCGCGAAACCGCCCGAGTCCGCACCGACCACGCAGGAAAACGCCGCCGGCACCCTGCCCGACGAGGGTCCCGCCGATGAAGACCTGTTCGCCATGCGCGATGCCGGCGTCGATGCGCCCGTCGATGCCGCGATCGATGCCGGTATGAAAAAGCGCCGCGCCGATGCCGGCGTCGATGCGCCCGGTGATGCAGGCGGCGCCGATGCGACGCGCGTGCTCGTGAGCGAGATGGAGCTGTACGGTGACGGTGGCCTCTACGGGGCGGCCGATGCTGGCAGCGAATCCGGTGATGATGGCGGTGTCCAGGTCGCGGCGACCGAGTCGGGCTCGGGCCTGGGCTCGGGCATCGGTACCGGCAGTGGCGAGGGCTCGGGTGTTCCCGCCGCGACCGAGACCGGCTCGGGCTCGGGGATCGCCGGTGCCGACAACCAGCCCGCCGTCGAGGGTGCGCCGACCACGGCGGGCACGGCAGCAAACCTGCTCGCCTACTTTCCTGCGGGTCATCAGGTCACCGCGCTCATCCGTTTCGATCGCCTGCGCAAGACCGAGTGGGCCGAGCCCGCGGAGCGCCTGTTCCAACCGATGCCGGATTACCAGGCCTTGTTCGGCGGCTCGCGTGCCGCGACCGTCGCCGACAAGGTCGACACCCTCGTGATCTCGACGCCGCGTCCGCAAGACGCGACCGCCACGACGCTCGTCGTGCACAGCACGCTCACGCGGCCCAAGCTCCGCGACTACCTCGCGAACCCCGCGACGCCGATCACCTGGACCACCGCGAAGGGCGGCATGCTCGGCAAGCGAAGCGGCAAGCTGTTCCCCGGCGACAAGCGCGTGCTGCTCTCGCCGTGGCGTGACTGGATCGTGCTCGCGTCGCCTGACGATCTGCCGGGCCTGACGACGGCGCTGCGCGGCCCGATCGACACGATCGAGACCAAAGCCAAGCTGCCCCCGTGGCTGCAGACCATCCGCACCATCGAGTCGGAGTCCGGCGACGACAAGACCAAGGGCCCTGCCCTCGTGCTCACGATCGCCGGTCCCGGTACGCGCTACGACATTCCGGACATCGGCCTCGGGATTACCTCCCTTCCGTCGCCGCAGCGCATCTCGCTCGCGATGGAGCTGGTGACGCAGGGCTGGCTGATCCGCGGCAATATCGTGTTCGGCAAGGAAGCCGAGGCCAAGGAGTTCGAGCAGTCCGTGCGTGACGTGCAGCAGCGCATCACTGACAGCCGGATCCTGTCGGGCCTGCTCAAGCGGCAGCACGCGCTCAACGTCGTGACCGGCCTGTCCGTCTCGCGGACCGGTGCGCGCGTTTCGTATGCGACGTCGATGTCGATCGCGGACGCGCGCGCCATCATGGCGGCCGCGGCAGCGACGCTCGATAACTACTTCGGCTCGCAGCGACCGCCGCCGTAACGGCGGTTTGATGCACGTGTCCAGGATGGAACGCCAAGACGCCATCGGAACAGAGCGAGAGAGATCGCCAGAGAGGTGATCATTTCACGCGGGCGCAACGAGACGGCGATCCTTGCCGGATGAGGGCCCGGCGATGCTGATGAATTCCGCGTCGAGCCGGCCCGTTCGGCATCGACACCGCGCTTGCCGGATGAGGGCACGGCGATGCCGGTGAATTCCTCGTCGAGCCGGCCCGTTCGGGCGTCGACACCGCTCGCGACGCTGGCATCCTCGTCGGCGGCACGGCATGCTTGTTCCAATGCACGCGCGCCGCGGTTCGGGACTCGCCAACGCGGCCGAGCGTCGGTGCGATCCGCTCGTGTCTGTGCAGGCTGTCGCCACCGCGGCCGTGCTGTCGGGTGGTCCGCCTCGGCTCGCGTCCACGCCGCGTCGCGCTCGCACCATCGCGGCGGCCGGCATGCTTCTCGTGACCGCGTGCGGCGGCTCGCATCGAGCGAACCTCGCAAAGGCCGGCACCGAAAAAGACGAAGGCGCCGGCGACCTCGCCCGCGCGTCCTTCCGCCTCGGCGCGGGCTCCAATACCGAAGCCGAGGGCTTCACCGATGCCGCGCGCCCGACGCGCCGGTGGGACGTCAACTACGCGAGCCAGTACGGCGGCGGCATGTACGGCGGCGATCCTTATGGCGGCGCCACCTACGGCGGTACTGGCTACGCGAACTGGGTGATCCCGCAGTGGTCCTACTCGCCGCCGAACCGGATGCCTCGCTACAACGTGCTGCCCAATCTCAGCGGCTCCGTCGAGGGCACCGTGACCTGGCTCGGCGCACCGCCTGCGAAGGTCAACACCGCATGCGGCCCGATCGACAATCCGACCCTGCGCGTCGGCACCGACAAGGCTGCGCGCGGCGTGGTCGTCTACATCGAGAAGGTCGCCGTGGGTCGCGCGGTCCCGTACTACACGCGTCCCGCGTCCGTGGGCGGCACGATCGCAAAGCGCGGCTGTGCGCTCGTGCCGGCGGCACAGATCGTCGCCCCGCTTCCGGGCCCGCTCACCGTTCACGGGGACGAGACGCGCACGAAGCTCAAGCTCTCCGGCGAGAAGGGCGCCTCCACTACCCACGACCTTCAAGAGGCCGGCTTCGTACAGATCGAGGCGAAGGCCGGCGTCACCCGCGTCGAGTCCGACGACGGCAAGCTCGCACCTGCGTGGGTCATCGGCGTCGATACTCCCTACTACGCGATCACCGACGACGCCGGGCGCTATCGCATCGACGAGCTCGCCCCCGGCACCTACGAGCTCACCTTCTGGCAGGCTCCCGTGGCGACCACCAACGCGAGCGGCACCTGGACCTATGGCGCGCCGATCATCGTGCGCCGCAGCGTGAAGATCGGCGCGAAGACCTCTCAGCTCTCCGTCTCACTGCGCTGATCCACTGTCCGGTTTTCGGACATTTCGCTCCAGTCTCCCCTGCGGACAATCGAGTCCGACTCACACCGGACATCGGACAAACCGCGCATGTCCTTTCGGCGACTTGCCCGCGGCATCCTCCTTGCTCGTGGGTCTCACCATGCAAAAGAAAATGTTCAAGGTAGTGAGTCCCATCGAGCGTCCCGGCGGAGCCACGTGGTGGATGCGTTGTGGCACCGGCTACGGCAACAAGGACAATTCGATCAACATCTTTCTCGAGGCCCTGCCCCTGGCCGCCGTGACCAAGGGTGAAGGCATCAAGATCCAGCTGCGCGAGCTGACCGATGAGGAGCTACGCGAGCGTGCCGAGAAGAAGGCGACCTACGCGCCGCGTAGCATCGATCCAAACGGGCTTCCGTCGATGACGCCGAGCTCTGGCGGCTACGGCGGCCACGGTGCCCGCGGAGGCTCTCCAGGCGCGGCCGCGCAACCCGAGGTCGCGGGCGAGCCGCTGCCGTTCTGAGGCCGTCATGACGGTGATGAAGGTCCACATGCACGTCGAGGTGCGGTCATGATCGATCTCCGCCAGCTCGGGCATCGGCTCGTGCCGGTGTTCGCGATCGGACTACTCGTGCTGTCGATGGGAGGAACGTGGCGCCTCGCCGGTGCCACGCCGCCCACGATTGCAGAGACCATCCAGGCAACGACACCCGCGGAGCCCGAACGGCCGCACAAGAAGTCGGCGCGCGATCTCACGGGCAAGGTCAACCTCAACACCGCGACCGAGGAGCAGCTCATGCTGTTGCCGACGGTGGGTCCCGCGAAGGCGGAGCGCATCGTCACGTGGCGCAAGAAGAACGGTGGGTTTCGACGCACCGCCGATCTGCGCCGGGTAAAAGGCTTCGGCTACAAGACTTTCAAACGTCTCGAGCCGTTCCTCGACATCAAGGGTGAGACCACGCTCAAGTGAGCGCGGGCATCGCTCAGGTAAAGGTGAGACCACGCTCGAGTGAACGTGGTCCTCGCCAGTCGCAGGGTGAGCCCACGCTCGAGTGAACGTGGCCCTCGCTTGAACCTACAACTGAGCTTCACGTCGGCGAGCCGAGCCGGGGCCCGGCTCCGTCGAGAATCAATGGTGGTTCTCGTCTGGTTGGGCCGCTTCGTCGTCATCGGGCACGGCGCGCGCGCTCCCTTCGCGCGCCGAGGCCGGGCCTCGCCTCGGCTCGCCGACGTATCGCTCGCGATAGTTCGTTACGCGCGGCTCTCTCCCCACAGCGCGAGCACTCGTGCGATCTCTGTTCACCGCTCTCCTCTCCGCGCGGGGTGGCCGGGACGCCGGTTGCCGCCGCGTCAGGGCGCCGACCAGCTCACGTGCAGATGATTGTGGTGGCCGTAAAACCAGCCGCGTCCCGTGGGCTTGGTCTCCCATCGCACGCGATCGCGCCGGCGACACGCGGAGGTATCGATCCACGTGGTCCGGCAGAGCTCGTCGAACGCAGCAAGGATCGGCATCGCCGCTTTGCCATCGATGCCGATCACGCGAATGTTCGCGTCTTCGAGAAAGGCGCCGATGAACATGGCAGTGCGCCAGGCATCGAGCTTCGTCGGGCGCGCGAGGCAGCGGTATCGTCGACGGCGGCCGCGTGGTGTTTGCAGATCGGCCGCAGCTGATTGTCGAGCGTGTCGCGCTGGAAGTACGCGATGTCGATATCGCGACCGTGCGTGTGGGTGTTCGGCGGATGGCGCGGCGAGCCCGTGCGCGTGCCTGGCGTCGCGCCGTCGCGCTCGCTCATGTCACCAAGCGCGATGAGCCCACCGTTGCCGGTGGACCAGTCGTCGGCCTTGCACGCGACCTTTGCCGCCGCGTACTCGACGAGCATCATCAGATCGCGGCGCAGGTAGCTCGTCGAGGTCTCTGTGTCGGCCTCGGCATCGAGATGGACATCGATGTAGCCACGGCCGATCGGTGCGATCTTCACGAGCTCGTGGCAGCGCGCGCTGCACACGCGGCGCGGCAATGGACACGCGGGCCCGGGACCAGGTCCGATGCCTGCGCGCGGCGGTACCGACCGCGGCACGACGTGGACGACGACCGCGACCGCAGCCGTCACCAACGCCGCGACTGCCGCATGGCGATGCATGACTCGCAGACAACGGGTCGAGCGAGCAGTTGCACCACGACGATCGCGTCAATCCGTAGTCGGTGCCGGTTCGGTGATGATGGCGGTCGTGGCGGTCGTGGCACAGGCACAGGCACAGGCACAGGCACAGGCACAGGCACAGGCACAGGCACAGGCACAGGCACAGGCACAGGCACAGGCACAGGCACA
>JBBQFU010000114.1:0-25846 GCA_038322185.1 Haliangiales bacterium | reverse complement strand
TCGGATCGCGAGAATGAGATCGGCGACAGTGAAGCAACTGCTTTACTGTTATGCGGGTCCCAAGGTCTGGCAGGCAGGCGGTGTTACGCTCGGTGCATGCGCACGCTTCTGCTCGTCTCGACCCTCGCCGTTGCCGCGTGTGTCCAGCCGCATCCCGAGTCCCGATGCAACGCGTGCACGGAGCTGTTCGCGTCGATCGGCGTCGAGGTCGTGCGGGCGAATGGAACGGCCGCGGTGGGGCTCGATGCGAAGACGGTGCACGTCGCGACCCAGACGATCGTCCACGCGCTCAACGACAACGACTCGGGCTTCTACACGATCGCGGACGACAACACGCAGAAGATCGGTCCCACAGGCGACACGTTCCAGTTCAGTGTGCTCGACAACAGCGTCGAGCTCGCGACGCGCGCTGTCGAGCTGCGCACCGACGAGTGCGGCTGTCACATCGAGGCTGTCAGCGTCCCGATGCGCATCACGCTCCCGTGATCCCGGGCCTGCCGGGTTCGCATGTGTCAAAAGCGCACGTTCAACAAGAGTGCACGCCTTGGCGCGTGCATGTCCGCGGGATGTCTAGTGAGGGTCGCGGGCCGAGATTTGCACAGGCAGCCCTCCGATGAAGCTTCCCCTGTTTCGCTCCGTTGCGCTCACCACGATCCTCGCCGTCTCCGCTAGCACGATGGGGTGCGGATACATGCTGTACCCGCATCGACGCGGCAACAGCGGTGGGTCTATCGATGGCGGCACGCTGGTGATGGACTGCCTGTGGCTCCTCGTCGGTATCGTCCCGGGAGTTGTCTTCCTGATCGTCGACTTCACCACCGGCGCCATGTACGTCGGTGGCGGTCGCGGTGGGGTTGGGGTTCGCATCTCGGACACCGGGTCGATGAAGCTCGACATCAACGAGTCCAAGGAGTCGCGGACGCTGAAGGTACGCGTGGTCGACGCCGACAAGCGCGTGCTCGACGAGGCCACCGCGAAGATCGGCCCCGGCATCAAGGCCTCGTCCGTCGAGCTCGACGTCGGGCGCGGCAAGCGCGGGTCCCTCTCCATTCAGATCGTGGATGCGAGCAAGCCCGACGTCCTGCTGCAGTCGCTAACGGTGCTCTGACCGATCAGGCCGAGTAGATGTAAACGATCGCGAGGATCGGGATCGCGAGGCCCGCACCGACGAAGTACTTGCCGCGCCCCCAGAAGCCGCGGTCGCCCTTCATCATCGAGACACCGGTGAGCGCGAGGATGATGAGCGCGACGGCGAAGGCGTCGGCGATATAGGTCCACGCACCCTTGAGGTTGTTGAGGTGCAGCGCGTTGACCTCGAAGAGCACCGCGCGCGCGTCGAGTGATTTGAGGCTGCCGCGGCCCGTGGTGACATCGACCTTGGCTTCCTGGCCCTCGTCGAGGAACACGCGGAGCTGGGTCTCGGTCTCCTGGAAGTGGCCACGCACGTGGCGCGGATCGAGCGAGAGCTTGGTGACGATGGCCGCGGCCATCTCGGGGATCGAGCCGGTCAGCGGCCCGAGGTCCACGCTGCGCTCGCTGTAGCTGTAGTTCGGGTTCCAGTCGTCGATGTGATTGACGGCGATTCCGGAGATCGAATAGGCGAGGACCAGCGCAACGGCGACGTAGCCGATGTCGCGGTGAAACGCGCGAAACCAACGGCGCCAGTTGTACTTCACTAGTTCATGAAGACGGCGCCGGTGCCGTCAATGCGCACGACCGCCATCGGCTCGGTGACCTTCGCCGGATCGTACGGAAGCTTGTATTCCTCGGCCTGGTACTTCGCGTACTCCTTGGACTCCTCGAGCGTCATCTCCTTGACGGCGACGACACCCTCGGCGACGGCGATCTTCCCCTTGGCCTCGGGCGGGAACACCATCTCGCCATCGGTGACCTTGAAGCGGAGCTTCTGGCCGGGCTTGGTGCCCGCCATCTCGAACCAGCAGCCACGCTTCGGGCACACATCGGTGATCATGCCTTCGACGCGCACGGTCTGGCCGGCGAACTTCTTGGGCTCGGCGAGGATCGACTCGATCGGCGTCGAAGCGGCGAGCTTCACGCCTGCACCGAACGACTGACCCTTGGGAACAGCGGGAGCCTGCGCGGTGGCACCAGGTGCCGTCGCGGCCGAGGCGGCGTTCGACTCCGACGACTTGGGCGGGCCCTTGTCGCAGGCGGCAAGGAGGCTTCCGGCGAGGACCACGAGGGTAAGTGCGCGACGCATCGCGGGGACTTTGCTAGCTGACCGCACCGGTGTCAATCGCAATAGAAAGTCAGCAGGCGTGCGGGGTTAGGCGGGCTCTGCGACGAGCCGGCGGCGCAGCGGGCCCGCGAGCTTGCCGTACTGCGAGCCGAGCAGGCTGCGCAGGTCCGCCTCGAGCAGCTCGTCGGCCGGCTGCGCCTTGCGCCACGCGATCACCTTGCTGCGCATGCGGTCGAGCTCGGTCGCGAGTTGATCGAACGTGCGCACCGGGATGAAGCCACGCTCGGCATCGTCGAGCTGGGCACGCTTGCGATGCTTCGCGACGGTCTCGGTCAAGCTCGTGGTGAGCGGTAGCGTCTGCATGTCGACGAACGGCGGCCGGCTCAGCAGCGATGCCGCCGGTTGCCGCGACGTGATCGTCTGCGATGCGAGCTCGTGCGACATGAGGACCACCACGATGCGATGCTGGCCAATCGCAAGGTCAGGCTCTGCCGGACCGCGCAGCACCGCCGAAGGTCGGTGCGGAGGTTGATCGACATCGAACGGCGCGAGCCAACCGAACGTGGTGCCCTCGCCATCGACGAACCACCGCATCGCGCGGCCCGTGCTGTCGAGCGAGCTGTCCTCGAGGTGGTCGCCCAGCATCGTGAAGCCGAGACGCTCGGCCTCCTCGGTGAGCTTGGTGACTGCACCGCCGAGCGCGCCCGTGGGTGCGGGCCGGTAGCTCACGGGCTCGAGTGCGTTCGCGCGCAGGCTGCGGATCTGCTCGGCGAGGGCCGCCAGCCGCGCTCGCACCCGCAGGACGAAGATGATCCCGAGGATGATGACCAGGATCCCGACGACGTAACCGCTCACCCTAAGACTATGGCATTCCTTGTCGTGCGAGCACATCCGTGCCGCTAGCGACTATTTCTTCGGCGTGGCCTTGCTCTGATCGCCGGCGTCGACGATCACGAGCCGCTTTGCATCGAGATACTTCTTCGCGACGCGCTCGATATCGGCGGGCGTGACCGCCTGGACTTTCGCGCGCAGCTCCTTGAGGAACGCCGTCGTTCGCTTGCGGAACGTCTGCGTCGACAGCATCTGCACGACGAAGCTATCGGTCGACAGGTTCGTGTCCTGCTCCTTGATCCAGCCGTCCTTGGCGCGCTTGAGCTCGTCGTCGGCGACCCGGCCACTCTGGATCCGCGCGAGCTCCTCGAGCATCGCGGCCTTCGCCTTCGCGAGGTTCTGCGGCGCGACGATCGCGTAGCCGCCGAAGCTACCCACTGCGTCGAAGGCATCGGCGTTGACCCACGTACCGACACCATAGGACAGGCCCTCCTTCTCGCGCAGGCGCATCCACGTGCGCGAGCCGGTGTCGCCACCGAGCACCTGCGACAGCATGATCATCGCCGGGTAATCGGGGTCGTTGTCCTTCATCGCGAAGTCGTGCGACAGCGCGAGCGTTGTCATCTCCTTGTCCTTGATGTCGACGGACTTCGTGGTGCCCGGCACGCCGAACGCCTTGTCCTCGAGCCGCTTGTACGGCTTCTTGGTCTGCCACTTCTCGGTGAGCTTCTCGATCTGCGCGGTGACCGCGGCGACATCGAAGTCACCGACGACAGCGAGCTCGCCGTGACCGGCGCCGACGAAGTCCTTGTAGAACTTCTTGATGTCACCGATCGACACCTTCTTGACCGCCGCGATCTGTTCCGGCACCAGCATCGGGTAGCGCGGGTCGCCCTTCGCCCACTTCGACGTGAGCTGGCTGATCACGAGGAACGCGGTCGCCATTGGATCCTGCAGCTGATCCTCGAGTGCAGCGAGCTGCTCCTGGCGCACGATCTCGAGGTCCTTCGCGGGCAGCGTCGGCGACTGCAACATCTCGAATGCGAGGTCGATGGCCGGCGCGAGCTTGTCGCGCAGGGTCTCGATCGTCAGCGACAGGCCATCTGCCGAGGTGCTGATGGAGATCTTCGCCTTGAGCAGATCCTCGGCATCCTGGAGGTCCTGATACGACTTCTTCGCCGTGCCGCGCGCCATCAGCGCACCGACAAACTCGGCCGCTGTTGCCTTGTTCTGCAGCGACTTCTCGTCACCCCAGTGGAGCTTGAACGACAGCGCGACCTTGCCGCCGCGCGTCTTCTTCGACAGCAACGCGACATCGGTGCCGCCCTTGATCGACTTGCGCGTGGTGCGCGACTCGATGTTGTCGAGCGAGGCCTGGAACACCTCGCCCTGATCGGCCGCCTTGCCGCCCTCGATACCCTTGACGTAGTTCGCGACGTCGGGCGTCTCGGTCAGCGGCGCGCGGTCGGCATCCTTGGTCGGCAGGAACTTGCCGAGCGTGCGGTTGCTCGACTTGAAGTAGGTCCTGGCGACGCGCACGACATCGGCCGTCGTCACCTTCTCGACGCGGGCGCGATACGCGAACAGCGTGCGCCAGTCGCCGAGCGCGGCGAACTCCGATAGGTTGACGGCGAGCTCCTGGCTATCGGTGAATGACAGCTCGAGCTCCTTGAGCGTCGAGATGCGCCAGCGCTCGATCGCCTTGTCCTCGATCTTTCCGGCGGCGAGACCCTCGATCTCCTTGATCAGGATCGCCTCGACCTTCGCCAGGTTCTTCGGCTCGCGAACTTGCACCGCGAACTGCGCCAGGTACGGGTCGTGCGCCGCCATGGCGTAGCCGTACATCGAGGCGGCGAGCTTGGTCTCGATCAACGACTTGTAGAGGCGGCCCGACGGCTCGCGTGCGAGTACGTCGATCGCGGCTTCGATCGCAGGGAAGTCCTCCGAGGTGCCGGCGACCGTGTGGTACGCGAGGCCGATCACGTGGACGTCACCGTTGCGGCGCAGCGTGACGGTGCGCTCGCCATCCTGCACGGGCTCGGTGGTGTACGTGCGGCCCAGGCTGCGCGCGGGCTTCGCGATGGTGCCGAACAGGCGCTCGATCGAGGCGAGTGCCTTGCCCTCGTCGAACTTGCCCGACACGATCAGCACGGCGTTATCGGGCTGGTAGTACTTGTCGTAGAACGCGCGGAGCGCCGGCACGGGCACGCGCTCGATGTCCGCGCGCGAACCGATCGTCGACTTGCCGTAGTTGTGCCACAGGAACGCGGTCGACACGATGCGCTCGTCGAGCACGGCCTGCGGGTTGTTCTCGCCCATCTCGAACTCGTTGCGGACAACCGAGAACTCGGTCTTGAGATCGTCGGGCGAGATCGATGCGTTGCGCATGCGATCGGCCTCGAGATCGAGCGTCCAGTCGAGGTTCTCCTGCGACGCGGGCAGGGTCTCGTAGTAGTTGGTGCGGTCGAGCCACGTCGTGCCGTTGGCCTGGCCGCCACGCTCCTGGAGGATCTTGAGCACGTTGCGGTGGCGAGGCGAGCCCTTGAACATCATGTGCTCGAGCAGGTGGGCCATGCCGGTCTCGCCGTAACCCTCGTGACGCGACCCGACGAGGTACGTGATGTTCACCGTGATCGTCGACTGGGCCTGGTCCGGAAACAGCAGCACCTGGAGGCCATTGCCCAGGCGGTACTCGGTGATGCCCTCGACGCTGCGAACCTTCGCAGCCTTGGCCGAGCGGGCCGGGACCGGCTTGGCCGGCTGGGCAACCGCGACGAGCGGAGTGAGACACAGCACGACAATCAGAGCGCGCACGTTCATGCGCCGTCGATAACACGAAAGGCGTATCCTGGACGCAATGACGCGTGCGTGGCCCTGGCTGATGCTTGCAGCGTGTAGCTCCCAGGGCTCGATCGAGCTGATCGTGACCGCACCCGGATTGCCGGTGACGAACGTCGAGCTGTTCATCGGTGTCGAAGACGAGCATCTCGAGAAGATCCGGCCGCAGCACGGCACGCTCGCGCATGCGGTGTGGTGGCGGCGCGATCGGTCACAGTCCACGGATTTCGTGCCGCTTGGTCCAGACGGATCGGTGCGCTACCAGCTCGTCAATGGCGGCACGCTCGGCGACTCGCTCGCAGCGTTCGTGGTGGTCGGCTATGACGCCAGCGACACGCCGATCGCCGTGCGTTCGCACATGCTGTGGACGGACATCAGCGACGACATGATCGAGCGCTACGAGTTCGTGCTCGGACCCGCACAGCCCACACCGGGCTCGACCGATGTACCCGGCGTTCAGGTGTGGGGACCGCAAAGGCGCGTCATCAGCTCGACCGAGATCAGGGAAGCCGATCCGCATGCCTGCGTGCAGGTCGACAGCGTCGAAGAGCTCGGCGAGTACAAGGACAGCGGCACCGTTCCCACGAGCGGCATGATCGTGACCGCGGATGATCCGGACTGCGACGGTCTCGTCGACACGGCCGCGCCGGACTACGAGTGCGCGACGAACGAGTACATGGGCCGCGGGCAGCTCAGGCGCAGCGGTTTGCAGTGCGGGATCAAGACCACGTTCGTCGAGGACGGCAGCGGATTACCGGGCTGTGTCGTCGGCGGTGGCGCATGTGTCGACGGAACGAAGGCCGATGAAACCGCCTGTACGCCCTCGACGTACTGCATGCTCACCGGGTCCTGTGATGGGTGCCCCATGACCGGGTGCGATCCGTACATTCGCCCGGCCAACGCGCCTTACATCAAGTGCTATGTGTTCGCCACGGGCGGGGGACTCGCCTCGGACTTCTGCGCGCTGCCGACCCGCCTCGATCTGAGTGCGTTGCTGCCGTCGTACAACCTCGCGTGTGATCCTGATCCCGAGCGTCCCGCGATGGTGCGCAAGGACCGGACGACCTCGTGGATGACGGAGATGTATCCGATCGAGAATGACAGCTTTGTGGCCGACAAGGCGTTCCTCGAGGTGAAGGCGGGAGGCGGCAACTGTCAGTACGACTTCATCCCGAGCGGCCCGCGCCCGGCGGTCAACACCGCGCTACTCGGCGAGTTCGGAGCCACGCTCTCGGTTCCGCTCGGCACCAAGGAGGACGGCCGCGGCCTGCTGTTTCCAATCAACTTCCAGGTCGTCCCGCCGGCCAACAACGACTGCTCGTTGCCGCAGGACGCCATGGAGTGCGACATCGTCGGCTGGGCCAGCTACGAGGACGTTGGCCTGCGCGCGTGTCTCGCGGCGCCGATCGTGCCGGGCACTCAGGTTCGTGATTAGAACTCGAAGTCGACGCCGGCGAACCACGTCGCGTCGCCGACCGAGAGCTTCTTCTCGGACCCAAAGCCATCGACCTTGCCGAGGCTGTACTCGGCGTAGAAGCCGGCGTGCTCGATCCCGCTCTCCTTCATGGAGCGGGCGGCGGCGGTGTCGATACGCTCGGCGCGGAGCGCCAGGCCGATCGAGCCAACGAAGCCGAGGCTCGCGCCACGGGCGTCGGTCGTCTGGCACATCGCATCGGTACCGCCGTTGATGCAGGACTTTGCGAAGTCACCATTGGGCGCATCGACCCACCACACGTAGTACGCGAGGCCGGCGCGCGCATACGGAATGAGCGGGATGCCGAGCTCGTCGTCGAGGTGCGTGAACCGGTAGACCGCGTTGAGGCTGAACGGGAACAGGCGGAACTTGTTCTCGTCGCCCGCCGAGCGTGGGCGGTTTGCATCGTTTGGATCGCTACCGGCTTCCCACGGGTGGGCCTTCTTGCCGAGGTAGCCGAGCGAGATGCCGACACCGAGCTGACCGTAGCCGTAGAGGAAGAACCGCTCGATATCGATCATCGGCAGGATCGAGTAACCGCCGAACATCTGCTCGTAGGGGCCCTCGTACTTGCCGATCGGCATGCCGAGCTGCTTGTCGATGCCGGGGACGTACGGCCCGAGGCGAAGGCCGGCGTGCCACTTCACGCGCCGAGGATCATCGAGCGCGAGCTCGTCATCCTCGGCGGCGACCGAGCTGTCTTCCCAGTACGGCGTCTGCGCGTGGGCGCGGCTCGGTGCGATGGCGAGCACGACGAGCGTCGTCGCGGCGGCCGCCCAGCGCGTCGTGGCCAGGCGGAGGCGATGGCGGCGCACGGCGTAGAGCAGCCCGACGAGCACGAACAGGCCGGGCAGGGTGAGCAGATGCCAGAGCAGCGCGACCGCAACGAGCGGCAGCATCACGAGCGCGACGAATGCGCTGAGCACCGTGTTGTCGTGGAGGTTCAGCGAGCCGACGGTGCCGTAGTACGCATCGATCAGCAGGCGACCGTACGCGCTGCTGGCGAGCGTCTCGTCGCGGAAGTTGCGGAGCGTCTGCGTGAGCGGATTGTTATCGCCGTACGCCTGGGCGATCAGACAGAAGCCGCCCTCGACGCCGGAGCCGCGGTCGTGCAGGTCCTCCCAGAAGTCGGTGGCCGGTTGCGGGATCAGCGACGACGTGAAGTAGGTGCCCGAGGCGTTACCGTACTTGTCGATCGCGAGCAGCACGACGGTGTACCCGACGCCGTTCTTGAGGCCGTCGATGCGCATGCTCGTGGCCGTGCTGCTCGTGGTCTCGCCGCACAGATACGCCGGGTTGAGACCTGACAGCTCCTCGGTGAGCGTGATCGATCCGGTGCCGGCATCGGGCGACGTGGTGGTCGCGATGTCCGACGGGCTGAGCACGATGTCCTGTGCAGCACCGCACAGCTGACGTGCGGTCTGGTAGCGCGGGCTCGGCGGCGAGCTCTTGGCGATCGAGCCACCCTCGGTGGTCGCGCACAGCGCCTGGTAGAACGCGACGTCGGCGACGCCTGCGGCCGGCGGCGTCCAGGTCAGGTTGATCGCTTCCTCGGCGCCGACCGCGGTGAAGGCCGTCGGCAGCGGCGGAGGCTCGGTGTCGGTCTCGATCTGGTCCGAGATCGAGTACTCGAACGTGGAGTCTGCGTCGGCGTCGACGAGGCCCCACGTGGTGGAGGCTTGCAGGCGCTCCTGACAGCCGGGGCGCTCGCTCGACCTGGGGACCATCAGGTCGTAGATCGGGATCTCGATCGTTCCAACGCCGCTCTGCTGGATCGCGCTGACGTCGAGCGTGCCGACCGCGGTGCAGTTCGTGTCGCGGATCGCCGAGTCCATGTTCGCGCAGTCGGTACCGACCCAGAACTCGATCGGCCGGTTGAGGGCCGTCATGCTGTTCTGGATCGTGATCTCGTAGGCGAACGTGTCCTCGAAGAATGCGGGGTCCTCCGAGTCGGGGGTGTAGTTGAAGAAGCTGCAGACGCAGTGCGCGAGGTTGAAGTAGTTCCAGATCGAGTCTGGGTCCTTCTGGGGCTGCGCCGGTGTTTGGCTGTTGTCCTCGTGGAGGAGCAGCCGGGTGAACGTGAGCGTCGAGCCGTCCGGGAGCATGCCGTCGGCGTGCGCGATGCTCGCCCCCAGACACAGGACGGCCAGCAGGACGTGACTACGACGCGGCATCAGCGCGGCTCTCTGCAAGGGGTTTGCCGTCGGCGGAACAGGCGGTTTCCGACGACAATCGTCGATATCACGGGCAGATCAGCGCTTCAACTTCGTCGCTCGGCTGCCAGATTGGCACAGGTGCGGCGTGGGCCACGTCACCGGGGCAGCGGGAGGGTGGCCGGCGCAAGCAGGAGAGTGGCCGCGCAGCGAAATCGTCCAATTGCCGGCGACCGGCGCACGATTTTAAGCGGCGGCGGTTCGGATCGCGATCTTGATCGCGATGGCCAGCTCCTCGGCGCGGCGCTCGGCGGCGGGATCGGTGCGCCCACCCCACAGGGCGCTGTAGTAGAGATCGGTCAGCTCGTGGAACTCGGCGGACCCGGGCGCCTTGCGGGCGAGCAGCCGGTCGGCGAGCTCGCGCGGCGTGGTGCCGACCTCACGTGGCGAACCCGCCTTCGCGAGCTGGCGGGCGACCTGATCGTAGATCGCGGCGATCCTGGCGCGCGTGCGGCCCTTGCTGCGGCGCCCGCCGCCACCCTCCATCCCCTGCTGCCGGCGCCGGCGCAAGCCGATGACCAGGCCGACCGCGAGTGCGACGCCGAGCGCGATCGGCCAGTACTGCAGCGCGGACTTGAGCACGTCACGCACGCCGATCGCGGCACGCTTGAAGCCGCCGCCGATATCCTTGAACAGCGACAGCTGCGAGACGAGGTCGTACTCGATGACCCACTTCGTCCACTGGAAGCGAAGCGTGTCGACAAAGCGGCCGAGCTTGGCGCGCCACCCGCTCCCACCGCGACCGAGCGATCCGCCGGGCGACGAGGGCGTCGGATCGAACGTGACCCACCCGGCGCCGGGGAAGTAGACCTCGTCCCACGAGTGCGCGTCGCCGGCGCGAACCGCGACGTAGCCCTGGTACTCGTTCCACTCACCGCCGAGGAAGCCGTTGACCTGACGCGTGGGAATGCCGGATGCGCGCGCGAGCACGGCGAACGCGGACGCGAAGTACTCGCAGTGGCCCTTCTTGCGATCGAACAGGAAGTAGTGAACCGGCTCGGTGCGGCCCGGATCGCGCTGGTCGAGCGTGTACGTCAGGTTCGCCTCGAGCCAGCGCTCGATGGCGAGCGCCATGTCGTAGTGGTTGTCGTACGGGGCGGTGATCTGCGCCGCGAGCGCGCGCGTCTCGGCGGTGATCTCCTCGGGCAACTGGAGATACGCGGCCGTGTAGCCGCCCGGCAGCATGCCGGCCGCGGCGCGGAGCTTGTCGGCCGGCGGGGGCTCGATGTCCGACCATGTCGTGTAGCGCAGCGTCGCGCCGTGCTCGATGCGGAACTCGTCGTTGAACATCGACGGCGGTTTGCGCTTGCGCGCGATCTGCGCGAGCTCGAACACGCCCGGGTTGCTCGCGCCAAACAGCACGTCGGAGTCGAGCGGCTCGAGCCAGATCTGCTGCTTGATGCCGGTCTGCTGCGCGTCTTTCTTCGAGCCGTCCCACGCGACCACGTGGTGCTCCACGGTCCCGCCCTGGATCACGTAGCGGGTGGACTTCGTCGGAACCGCGCGGGTCCGGCTCCACTGGCCCTTCGAGTACTTGTCGAACGCGACGCCGCGCCAGTGAATCTCGGGCGCCTGGCGACCGCCGTAGCGCGGGTCGACCTCGGCGCGCATCACGATCGTGTCGTCGTTCTTGATCACGCCGTGACCGCCGAGCTTCACGCCATCGGCGAAGCCCGCCAGCGTCATCCCGCTCTTGCCCTTGAGGAAGAAGCCGAACCCGACGCGCGGGATCGCGAGGAACACGACCGAGGCGATCAGGAACGCACCGAACGACAGCGCGCCCGTTCCAAGGAAGAAGCGCGTGCCGACGATGCGCTTGCTGTCGAGGATGCGCCGCACCTCGACACGCTCCGATGCGCGATCGGCCGCGTGCTTGACGAGGAGGTTGTCCTCCATCTCGCGCCGCAGGTGGAACAGCGTGAGCGCCCAGGTCGCCGAGATCACGAAGCCCAGAAAGCACGCACCGTACGTGAGGTCCGCGTTGAGCACGCTGCCTGCGACGAGCATGAGAAACGACAGCAGATACATCTGCTGCCAGTCGCGCGCTGCTCGGCGGTTGAACGCCTTCGCGATCACCAGCCAGATCAGAAACTGCGCGCCGACACCCAGAAAATCTCCAGTCACGACCGCGGTCAGCACGCTGTAGACGAGCGCGAACACGCTCGCGACGGTCCACACCCAGGCCCAGCGCTCGAAGCGGATCGTCGGCGGCTCCCACCACCACGACACGATGAAGCTGATGAAGCCGCCGATCGCGATCATCGGCTGCACGGCACCGCCCGCTGCCATCGCGATGTACGCGAAGCCGACCATCAGATAGGTAGCGGCCTTGTGAGCGACGGCGAATCTCATCGGCGCTCCCTACGCATCGAGCACCGTCTGCGCGGTCGGCCGGTTTGCCATCGGCAGGCCGCGCGGCTGGATCAGGACGCTCTCGATGCGCTTGGGCATCGGCGTGAACTCGGTGTCCTCGGTCGCATAGGGGAGCAGCGCGAGCGCGCGGGCGATCTTGGCCTCGTGCATCTTGCCGACGCCGCCCGTGACGTGCGCGCCACGCGAGACGAGCTCGACGGTCCAGCCGACCTCGAGGTAGGCGGCTGCCAGGGATGCGGCGACGCTGATGCCACGCTCGACGGCCGAGACCTGCGATTCTTGCGCGGGTGTGAGCGCACCGTCGGTGATCGCCTCGCGCACGTCCGTGGGTAGCGCGTTGTCGACGCCGATCACCACGCGGCGCGCGAGCTCGTCCTCGTACTCGCGCACGAGGAGGCGGCCGGTGCGCGCGGAGGACTTCCAGTGCACGTCACGGCGATCGTCGCTGCTGCGGTGCTCGCGCAGGCCGAAGAATTCGCCGCGGCGGCCGAGGCGATCGGCGACCGCATCACCGCGAGTCGCGGCACGCGGAGGGGGACGCGGCACCGCGACGCGCGCGGGATAGACGAGAACGTCGAGCGGCGCGTCGACATCGCGCGACTTGCGGAACAGCGCGAACGGGAACTTGGTGGCGAGCCGGTAGCCGGTGAGCGTGTAGAGACCGCGGCGGACGAATGTGTGGCGATAGGAGGTTCGTTGCGAGCGCGCCTCCGGGATCTTCAGGAAGTAGCAGCGCTTGTCGATCGGTGTGGCGCCCTGGAGATCCTCGACCTCGATCGAGTAGGACGCGCGCTTGTCCTTGCCGTTCTTGATCACGACCTCCATCAGGAACGGCTCGCCCGCGAACACGCGCGGCGGAGGCCGGCGCTCGACCTTGAGCGCCTTGAGGGTCATCTCGGACAGGATGCCCGACGCGATGATGAACGAGAGGAGCCAGCCGAGCAGGAGGTAGAGGAGGTTGTTGCCGGTGTTGATCGCGGCGAAGCCGACACCGACGGCGAGGATCACGATGACCTTGCCCTCGCGCGTGAAGGTCAGCCGACGCGGCGGCCGGAACCGGCGCCGGAAGCGCTTCCAGAAGCCCCGCGCGGGCTCGGTCACGTCGGGACCGCGACGCGCCCGACGATCTCGGCGATCGCACGCTCGCTATCGGTCCGCAGTCGGCCGAGCGAGTCATGCGCCTGCGCGAGGACGAGGCGGTGCGCGAGACAGGGAGTGGCAAGGCTCTTGATGTCGTCGGGGATGACGAAGTCGCGGCCGGCCGCGAGGGCCGCAGCCTGCGAGGCGCGGTACCAGGCGAGCGCGCCGCGCGTGGAGATACCGACCGAGATCGACGGGTGCCGGCGAGTCTCCTCGACGATGTTCATCGCGTAGTCGAGTAGCGCGTCGTCCATGCGGACGGTCTCGACACCCTCTTGCAGCGTGCGGACTGCATCGAGGTCGACGACGGGCGCGAGCGTGTTGACCGGATCGCCACCGGCGCGGCTCTTGAGCAGCTCGCGCTCGATGCCCTTCTGCGGATAGCCGAGCGAGATGCGCAACAGGAAGCGATCCATCTGCGACTCGGGCAGCGGGTAGGTTCCGTAGTGCTCGGCCGGGTTCTGGGTGGCGATCACCATGAACGGGGACGGCAACGCGTGGGTCGCATCGTCGACGGTGACACTGGCTTCGGACATCGCCTCGAGCAGCGCGGACTGGGTGCGCGGCGTGGTGCGATTGATCTCGTCGGCGAGCACGACGTTCGCGAAGATCGGGCCGCGCTTGAGCTCGAAGATCTTCCCGCCCTGGTCGTAGACCGAGACGCCGACGATGTCGGAGGGGAGCAGGTCGCTCGTGAACTGGATGCGGCGAAACGTTCCGCCAAGGGCGGCGGCGAGGGCGCGGGCCAGCGTGGTCTTGCCGACGCCCGGGATGTCCTCGACGAGCAGGTGACCACGCGCGAGGAGCGCGACCACGGCCGCGCGGATCGCTTCGGGCTTGCCGCGGATGACGGTTCCGACCGCATCCTCGAGCTTCCGGACCGCACCGATGTCGGTCGACGAGAGCGGGGCTGGCGCCACCACGGCAGTCATGCGGGACTGAGTATAGCCCCCTAATCGCCCGAAAACGACGACGGGGACCGCTGCCGGTCCCCGCTCGCCCAGGCCTTGGCCAGGGGTTCTGCTTAATCGCTGCGCAGCCGCATGAACAGCTGAATCACGTACCAGAACAACGTGGCGACGGTCGCGAACAGCATCAACGCCGCCGATACGTAATGGGTCGGCGGGAAGTAGTTCATCATCATGCTCGTGTCGTAGAGGATCTTCAGCGACATCAGGCCGATCATCAAACCGATGAACACCAGGCCGAGCGTGAAGCCGAACAGCATCGACGCGAGGATCACGCCGAGCGCCGCGAACATGCCGACGGTGATCACACCGCGAAGGAATGAGAAATCCTTCTTTGTGATGAACACGGTTGCCGTCAGGCCCGCGAAGATCACGAGCGTTGTGAGCGTGCCCTGGGCGAGGATCGCCTGTGCACCTGCCGGCTTGAACTTGATGAACAGGATCCACAGCATCGGCTGCATCAGGAACGTCCAGGCGCCGACCTCGACACCGAGGCCGACGAGCTGAATCCCGCGCGACTTCTCCGAGCGAGCGAGCCACTGCGCGACCATGCCGCTGACCATGAGCAGGCCGATCACGGCGAGCCAGTTCCAGCTTCCGGACAGCGCCCACTTCGACCACTTCCAGCTGGTCTCGGTGAAGTAGCGGAAGAAGATCGCGGTGGCCGCAGCCCACCCGATCAGGGCTATTCCGAGAAGGCCGTACGCCTTGCGCAAGAATGCGACGCGGTCGCTGACTCCGAGAGTCGCAACGGCGCCAGGAATGACACGTTCACGGTCTAGTGCTGATCCGAATGCCATGGGATGCCCCCTTCGAGCTCGTACGATTTTAGCATGGAAGACATGTAGGCAAAGTCAACCGAGGAGCCGGAGGACCGCCAGCGAGACGATTAGTGAGGGAATCGTGACCACGAGTCCTACCTGGATGAACAGGCGGACGGGGATCGCGATTCCCCGGCGCCGGAGGGCATCGATCCAGAGCAGGCCCGCCAGCGAGCCGATCGGGAGAAGTCGCGGGCCGAGATCGCCGCCGACGAGCGCGGCATAGACGTAGCTGTCGGGCTCCCCCGCGAGCGCCATCGAGTGAACCAGCGCCATCGGGTGGTTGTTGATGAGTGCCGAGCCGACCGCCGCGACGCCACCAATGGTGGGCAGCGGTGCGGGCGTCGCCTGATAGAGATCCGTGAGGGAGCCCGTGACCCCGGCGCGGGCCAGCGCGGTCGCGAGCACGAGCACGCCAAACAGAAACGGCACCAGCTCCCAGCTCACGCCGCGCGCGAGCTTCGGGATGGGCACGCCGGCGCGGACCGCGGTCGCGAGACAGATGATCGCGGCCGGCGCGGCGACCAGCCACGGCCGATAGCCGAGCAGCGCGAGCACCGGATACGACGCGATCGAGATCGCCGTCGTCACGAGCACGACATAGGCACTGCGGCGCAACGTCACCACGGGTGGCGCGCCGCCGAGCGCGGGGTTCTCGTCCGCGAGCGCGTCGCGAAAGAACCACGCGAGCGCGAGGTACGCCGCGATCCAGCCGGCGAGCGCGACCGGGATCATGTGCAGTGCGTAGTCGTGAAACGAGATGCCCGCGCGCGCGGCGACCACGAGGTTCATCGGATTTCCCGTCGGCAGCGGCGCGACGCCAGCGGCGACGAACACGGCGAACGCGAACGGCACCACGAACAGCGGATTGCGCTTGGGGTACACGCTGCGCAGCAGCTCGATCACGACCGGCGTGACGAGCAGGATCGCCGCGTCGTTCGACAGCAGCGCGGCGGTCGCAGCCGAGATCACGAACGTGAACCGAAACGCACCGCGCACCGGGCCGCGCGTGCGGGGCTCGATCCAGGTCGCGAGCTTGGCGAACACGTCGAGCTCGGCCGCCGCCGACGCTGTGAGCATCACGGACACGATCACGATCAGCGGCCGCCACAGCTCCAGCACCGCCTGCTCGAGGTCGGCGACCTCGGCGGCCCCACCCGCGAGCGCGATCGCGACACCGACCAGGGCCCCGACCGCGGGTGCCCACATGGCCCGCCACACGAGCGTGATCGCCAGAGTCGCGGCCATTGCGGCCAATGCGATCGCCAACATGGACGATCGACCGTATCACCTACACGCGCGGCCTAGACCGATCCGCGGGCCAAGGCGTTTGGGTTGAAACGCATGTCGACATTCTCGCGCTTCGTCCTTGGCTGCTCTCTGCTCACCGCTAGCTGTGCCGGGTCGGGGCCGCCGGCCAAGGACCTCGCCGCGATGCCGCCCACGGGCGAGCAGACTCAGATGGACAAGACGTTCGCCGCGCTGCGGCCGGCGGCGATGGTCAAGAGCGACAAGCTCGACGACATGTCGAAGAAGATCGCGAGCTACTTCGAGGGTCACGCGACCAAGCGCGCCTACGTCATGACCGACAAGCCGCTGTATCAGCCCGGCGAGACGATCTGGTTCCGCGCCGATCTGCGCCAGACCGCGACGCTGACCGCGAAGGGCACTGTCGGCATCCACGCGACGCTCACCTCGCCGCGCGGCGCGATCGTCTCGCAGAAGCGGACGCAGTCGAAGGACGGCGTCGCTCAGAACGACTTCGAGCTGTCGCCGGACATCGAGGGCGGCGAGTACACCATCACGCTGACCGCTGACGATGGCACGACCGAGACCAAGAAGGTCATCATCAACACCTACGAGGCGCCGCGCCTCAAGAAGACGCTCGAATTCGTGCGCAAGGCGTACGGCGAGGGCGACCACGTGAGCGCCGCGATCGAGATCAAGCGCGCCACCGGCGAGCCGTTCGCCGACAAGACATTGACCGGTGTGGTCACCATCGACGATGTCGAGGTCGCGCGCGTCGCGATCAAGACCGACAAGGCGGGCACCGCGACCGCGAAGTTCCAGCTGCCGGGCAAGATCGCCCGCGGCGACGGCCTGCTCACGATCCTCGCCGATGACAGCGGCGTGATGGAGTCGATCCAGAAGCGCATCCCGATCCTGATGAAGTCGATGCAGCTGTCGATGTTCCCCGAGGGCGGCGATCTCATCGAGGGCGTCCCGGGACGCGTGTATTTTTCAGCGAAGAACATGATCGGCAAGCCCGCCGACATCGAGGGCAAGATCGTCGACGATCGCGGCCACACGGTGTCGACGTTCACCAGCGTGCACGACGGGCTCGGTCGCTTCGAGCTCACGCCAAGCGCCGATCGCACCTATCAGCTGCACGTCACCAAGCCCGCCGGCATCACGCAGAGGTTCGAGGTGCCGACGGCCAAGAGCGGCGGCTGCGTCGTGCGCAGCGTCGAGGGTGGCAGTGCAAACAGTCTCCGTGTCGGTGCGCTGTGCTCGACGTCGCGCACGGTGCTCGTCGAGGCCGTGTTGCGCGAGCAGCGCATGGGGTCGGCGGCGATCGAGGTCGAGGCCGGCAAGCCCGCGCTGATCGAGATCCCGCTCGCGCAGCAGGGGCAGGGCGCGATGCGCGTGACGCTGTTCTCGACGAAGCAGGAACCTCTCGCCGAGCGGCTCGTCTACACGGGGCGCGGCCACAACCTCAAGGTCACGATGACCGCCGATCGCAAGCAGTACTCGCCGCGCGACCCGGTGAAGCTCCACATCAAGACCACCGATGCCGCGGGCAAGCCGGTGAAGGCGAACGTTGGCGTCGCGGTGGTCGACGACACGGTGCTCGCGTACGCCGACGACAAGAGCGGCAAGATCCTGAGCAAGCTCTATCTCGAGTCCGAGCTCGGCGCGACCGCCGAGGATCCGATCGAGGAGCCGAATTTCTACTTCGGTGACAAGCCCGAGGCAGCGGCCGCGATGGATGCACTGCTCGCGACGCGTGGCTATCGCAAGTTCGAGTGGCAGCCGGTGTTCGATCCGCCGCCGCCGGTCTCGACGACGACCGCCGTGCGCGGTGGTGGCTGGGATGGCGTCGACCTCGCGGCTGCGGAGGCTCCTCCTCAGGCTGCACCGGGTGCGATGGCGCCGCCCAAGGACCTGAAGGCTGCCGAGCGCCCGGCGAAGAAGCCGATGGGTGGCAAGCCGCAAGCGAAGGCGGTTCCTGCTGCACCGCCGCCGCAGCCGGCGCAGGTCGCGAAGCGGAAGAACGGCAGGCAGGAGCTGCGCGAGGAAGCGAAGATGGACGCGCGCGGCGGCGCGATGGGACGCGCGCGCATCGCCGATGACAAGTGGGACCGCGACGAGGAGTGGGACGGCGACCGTGGCGAGCGAGGCTGGTCGCCGGTGCGCGTGTTCCCGGTGCCGCAGTACTCCAAGGCGTACGACGGTCCGCGCACTGACTTCCGCGAGACGATCTACTGGAACGCGAGCGTCGAAACCGGCGCCGATGGCAGCGCGACCGTTGCGTTCCCGGTCTCCGACGCGGTGACCTCGTTCCGCGCGACCGTCGAGGGTGTTTCGACGGCAGGCCTGCCCGGCGCCGGTGACGTGATCATCCAGTCGAAGATGCCGCTCGCGCTCGATGCACGGCTGCCGGTCGAGGTGACCTCGGGCGACCAGATCCGCCTGCCGGTCACGCTCACCAACGAGACCGACAGCGACATCGATGCCGACCTCGTCGCGACGTTTGGCACCGCGTTCAAGCTCACCGACAGCCCGACCGGCCGCATCCGCCTCAAGGCCGGCGAGAAGAAGAGCATGTTCTTCCCGCTGTCCGTGGTGGCGACGAGCGGTGATGCCGAGGTCTCACTCTCGGTGAAGGCGCGCGGCCTCGAGGACAAGCTCGAGAAGAAGATCCGCGTGGTGCCGCTCGGGTTCCCGTTCGAGATCGGTGCCTCCGGTACCGCGAAGACCGGCGCGCGCGTCGCGCACAACTTCGATCTCACCGGCGCGCTGCCCGGCTCGATCAAGGCGACCGTCACGATGTATCCGTCTCCCGTCGCGTCGATGACGAAGGGCATGGAGGCGATGATCCGCGAGCCCGGTGGCTGCTTCGAGCAGACCAGCTCGTCGAACTATCCCAACATCATGGTGCTCAGCTACCTCGCAACGAACGACGCGGCCGACCCGGCGCTCGTGCAGAAGACGCAGGGGACGCTGGACCGAGGCTACAAGCTGCTCACCGGCTACGAGACCAAGGCGAAGGGCTACGAGTGGTTCGGTCAGACGCCGGGTCACGAGGCGCTGACGGCGTACGGCCTCATGGAGTTCGCCGACATGGCGAAGGTCTACGAGGTCGACCACGCGATGGTCGAGCGCACCGCGGACTGGCTGATGTCGCGCCGCGACGGCAAGGGCGGCTTCCTGCGGTCGACGCAGGCACTCGACTCGTTCGGCCGTGCGAGCGAGGACACGACGAACGCGTACATCGTGTGGGCTCTCGCCGAGGCGAAACGGACCAAGGGTCTCGACAAGGAGATCGCCGCACACAAGGCGCTCGGTGACAGCACGAAGGACCCGTACCTGATGGCGCTCGTCGCCAACACCGCGTATCTCGCGCAGCTCCCCGAGGCGGGCAGCTACATCAAGAAGCTCGTCGCGATGCAGGACAAGGACGGCAGCTTCCCCGGTGCGAAGGAATCGATCACGATGTCGGGCGGCGAGTCGCTCGCGATCGAAGCGACCTCGCTCGCAACGCTCGCGATGCTCAAGGCCTCGCCAAACAACGAGTACGAGGCGCAGATCCGCAGGTCGGTCGACTGGCTCAACGCCAAGCGCAGCGGCTTCGGCGCGTGGAGCAACACGCAGGCGACCATCCTCGGCCTCAAGGCGATGACCGCGTACTCCGAGTACGCCAAGCAGATGGCGACGGGCGGCGAGGCGACGCTCTACATCAATGGCGAGAACGCCGGGAAGATCAGCTTCGAGAAGGGCCGCAAGGACGCGCTCGTGTGGGACGACCTCGCGATGAAGCTCAAGCCGGGCGCGAACCGCATCGAGGTCGAGCTCGCCGGTGGCGCCACGCTGCCGTACTCGATTGCGCTCGAGTACCGCGCGGCTCGCCCCCAGTCGTCGCCGGCTTCGAAGGTCAACGTGACCACGCAGCTCGCGAAGGATCACGTCAAGCTCGGTGAGGGCGTGAAGCTCCGTGCACGCATCGAGAACAGGACCGCCGAGGGTCAGCCGATGACCCTCGCGCGCGTCGGTATCCCGGGTGGCCTCACGTTCCAGACCTGGCAGCTCAAGGAGCTCAAGGACAAGGGCCTCATCGACTTCTACGAGACGCGCCCGCGCGAGGTGATCCTGTACTGGCGTGCGATGGCGCCATCGATGAAGCGCGATATCGATCTCGATCTCATCGCCGCGACGCCCGGTATCTACGAGGCGCCCGCGAGTAGCGCGTATCTCTACTACACGGCCGAGGACAAGACCTGGGTCGCTCCGGTCAAGGTCACGGTCGACCGGTAGCGATTCGATCGGGCGGCAGCGATTGCATCCGCAGCGACACGGTGTCGTAGATCGCGGTCATGGCAGTGATGTCCCACAACGGCGCGTCGCCGAGCTCCCACAGGTTCACGCTGGCTCCGTTGACGTCGCGGTCGAGCGGTTGATCGAGATGTACGGTGGTCGCGAAGTAACCCGTGCGCGCGTAAACGACCCGAAGCGGGCGCGGCGTAGCGCCGGTGGCGATCGGGACCGAATACAGACCGCCTCCGTCGCTCGTTGTCGTGCCGAGATTCTCGGCAGTGGCGGCGTCGAACGCAGTGACCGTCACGGTCGGGAGGGGGGCGTGGTCGTTGGCATAGCTCGTATAGAAGAAGGTCTCGCCGGCAACCACCGAGATCGTCGTAGCGTCGGGCTGGACGTCGAAGCAGCCCGCGAACTGCGAAATCCGCAGCCATGCCTGCGGAGCCTGCAGGTCGGCGCGGCGGTGCCTGCTTCTATTCACGCAGTTACGAGCGGCACGGCAGTCGCAATACGACTCCAACACAATGATGACAAAGATGAAGATTGCTATCGTGATGGCTGGTTCGCTCCTGTGTGGTGTTGCCGCGGCGCAGGGTCCTGCGCAGGGCACTGACAAGGCTGACCGCAAGGCGATGCATCAGGCGAAGCGCGCCGAGATGCTCCAGAAGTTCGACATCAACAAGGACGGCAAGCTCGACGATGCAGAGCGGACGGCCGCGCACGAGACCCGCGTTCTCGAGCGGTTCAAGAAGCTCGACACCGACGGCAACGGCGTCCTGTCGCTGACCGAGTTCAAGTCCGGCAAGCACGGCAAGATGGGTGGCAAGCGCCACGCCCGTGGTGGCCGTGGCATGCACCGCGGCATGGGCGGTGGCACCAAGTAACGGGTGCGCAGCGTATGCTGCCGGCGATGTTGCTCAAGCGGGTTCCTCCGCTCGCTATCGCACTGGCGCTGGTGGCCGCGGCGTTGATCGCAGCTGCGTGGACAACACGCAGTGCGGTCCTCGACGCGTTTGTCGCCGTGCGCGATGGGCAAGCGCTCGCCGTGCAGCAGGCAGTTCGCGCGGACCTCGCCGAGCTCGGTGGGCCGCCGACCAGCGAGCAGCTCGCGACGCTGTTGACCGAGCACAAGCAAGAAGGCTTGCGCTATCTCGCCGTGCTCGATGGCCGGCGCATGATCGCCGAGGCCGGGACCGCGGTCGGCACGCTCGACGGTTCGCGCGGCCGTCGGCGTGCGGGGCGCGGTGAGCTCCAGATCGAACAGATCGGTGAGCGCATGCGGATCGAGCTGCCGGCTGCGTTTCGCCGCATGTGGGGCGGGAACCGGCCGGTGCGGCTCGTCGTCGAGATCGAGTCGGATCAAGCAACCAAGTTGCGTGCGGCCGCGACTCGCACGGTCGCGATCGGGGCGATCGCGGCGATCGTGCTGCTAGGCCTCGCGTTGTGGTTGGTCCGGCGCGAGCTGCAGCGGCGCGCCGAGGAGCGCGAGCGCGAGCGCGAGCGGAGGCTGGCGAGCCTCGGCGAGATGTCCGCGGTGCTCGCGCACGAGATCCGCAATCCGCTCGCGTCGCTCAAGGGCAACGCGCAGCTGCTCGCGGCGATGCTGGCCAAGCGCACCCAGGTGCCCGAGGGCGACAAGCTGGGCGCGAAGGCAGACCGCGTCGTCGACGAGGCGGTGCGGCTCGAGCGGCTCACGCAGGATCTGCTCGCGTTCGTGCGCACCGGCGAGATCACTCGTGCGCCGGTCCAGCTCACGGCGCTCGCACGCGACGCCGCCGCCGCGGTGTCACCGGAGATCGAGGTGAGCGCCGTCGATACCGAGGTCTCGCTCGATGCCGCGCGCATGCACCAGGTCCTGGTCAACCTGCTCGAGAACGCGGTCGCCGCGGGCCCGCCGGTGCGGCTTGCCGTGACGAGCACGGGCGGGGCGCTCCTGATCGAGGTGACCGACGCCGGCCCGGGCGTGCTCGCCGAGAATCGCGAGAAGGTGTTCGAGCCGTTCTTCACCAACAAGACGCAGGGCACCGGGCTGGGACTGGCCATCGCGCGTCGCGTGGTCGAGCTGCATCGCGGTACGCTCACGGTGGACGACGCCCCCGGTGGCGGCGCCCGGTTCCGCATCGCGATTCCTCGAGACACCTGACATGGCGCGCATCCTCGTAGCAGACGACGAACCCGGACTCCGCGAGTTCGTGAGCGATGCGCTCGCGCTCGACGATCACGATGTCGTCACCGCGCCCGACGGCAGGGTCGCCGCGAAGCTCCTCGAGGAGCGCAGCTTCGAGCTCTTGATCACCGATCTCAAGATGCCGGGCATGGACGGCATGGCGCTGCTCCGCAAGGTGCGCGCCGATCAGCCGGAGCTGGAGGTCATCGTGATGACCGCGCACGGCACGGTCGACAACGCCGTCGAGGCGATGAAGCTTGGCGCGTTCGAATATCTTCAGAAGCCGCTGTCCGGCCCCGACGAGCTGCGCCTGGTGGCGTCGCGCGCGCTCGAGCGCCGGGGCATGCGCGACCGCCTCGATAGCGCGACGCTCGCCACCGCGCCCGGCAGTGGTGGCACGCCGCTGACCTACGGCGACGCCGCGATGAAGCCCGTCGTCGATGCGATCGACAAGGTCGCGCGCACCAACGCCACCGTGCTCCTGCTCGGCGAGTCCGGTACCGGCAAGGAGGTTGCGGCCCGCGCGATCCATGGTCGCTCGCCGCGCGCGTCAAAGACCTTCATGGCGATCAACTGCGCCGCGCTCAGCGAGCAGCTGCTCGAATCCGAGCTGTTCGGTCACGAGAAGGGCGCGTTCACGGGCGCCACCGAGCGCAAGCGCGGCCGCCTCGAGCTCGCCGATGGTGGGACGTTCTTCCTCGACGAGGTCGGTGAGCTCAAGCTCGAGCTGCAGGCCAAGCTGCTCCGCGTGCTGCAGGAGCGCAGGTTCGAGCGCGTCGGCGGGAGCCAGACGCTCGAGGCTGACCTGCGCTGGGTCGCGGCGACCAACCGTGACCTGCGCGCGATGATCGACGCAGGTACGTTTCGCGAGGATCTCTATCACCGGCTCGCGGTGTTTCCGATCAAGCTCCCGCCGCTCCGCGACCGTCCCGCGGATCTCCTCCCGATCGCGCGAGCGCTGCTCGTCCGGATCGCCGCCGATCTCAAGTCGAGCGTCCCGACACTCACGAAGGCCGCCGAGCAGCGGCTGCTGGCGGCGACGTGGCGCGGCAACGTGCGCGAGCTCGCGAACGCGCTCGAGCGTGCCGCGATCCTCGCCGATGGCGCGGCGATCGATGCCGATCACCTGTGGCTCGACGAGTCGGCAGCACCGGCGGCGCGCGGATCCTCGGCGCAGAGCGTGAGGCCGCTGGTCGATATGGAGCGCGATGCGATCGTTGCGGCGCTCGCGCAGGTCGATGGCAATCGCCGCCAGGCCGCGGAGCTGCTCGGCATCGGCGAGCGGACTCTCTATGACAAGATCAAGAAGTACGGCATCGAGCACTGATCGACTGCGAGCCCCGCAGGCCGGATCTGCGGATCCTGCAGTCAGGCTCAAGTCGTCCTAATGATTTCGGATGGTTGGGCGTGGCCCGCGGGGTGCATTTCATTCGTGACATGAACATCAAGGCTCTCGTCACCACCATCGTTCTTGGCTCGTCGTCGATCGCTCTCGCGAACCCCATGATTCGCGACCACCGCACGCCGACGCATACGACTACCGCGGTCCCCACGGCTTCGGCTCAGCTCTCGTTCCGTGGCGACGTTCGCTTCGGCGACCGCTACGACTCGACGCGCGATCGCCGCGACATCCGCCCGCTGCCGCCGACCTACGTGCGCCCGCTCACGTGGGTCTCGCTCGCGAACAACGCGCAGGTCAACAATCGCACTGTGATCAGCGTGCCGCAGTCGCAGCGCCAGTTCACCAAGCTCGCGATTCGCGCCGAGGGTAACGGCAAGACGTCGATCGACAAGGTCACGATCGTGTTCGGTAACGGCCAGCGTCAGGTCGTCGACCTCAACGCGAAGCTCTCGGTCAAGAAGCAGCCGTCGCTGACGATCGACCTCCAGGGCGACTCGCGCAACATCGAGCGCATCTTGGTGGTCGGCAAGAGCAACCGTAACGCCTCGGTCGACATCCTCGCCATCTAGTCTGAAGCGGGCGCAGCTCCTGCCGGCGGATGGCCCAGTGTATCTGGCGCCATGCGCCGGCGAGTGCGTTCAGCGGAGCGCGCCGAGCCGAGATCTCAGCCCAGTCCCGCAAGCACGATCGCGCCCTGGAGCGCACCGACCGCGCCGCCGAGCACGCCGCCGACGACGATCAGCGTGGTCTCGTCCTCCTGGAACACGCCGCGTAGCATGCGCTCGAACTCCGGCTTGCTGAGCGCGCCGAGTCGCCGCTCGACGGTGTTACGGATGTCGAGCTGACGCTCGAGCAAGGCTTCGAGCTCGGGCTGCATCTGCGGGCCCAGCGCGGTGAGACGGTCGATCACCAGCTGCTTGATCTTGGCCATCCGCTCGTCGGTGACCACGATCGGGACGTCGGCCTTGACCTTTGCCCACTCCGCCTCCATGCGCTGTGAGACCAAATCGCCGATCTCGGCGATCAGCTTCTGGCCAGCCGCGCCGGCGATGATGAAGTCGATGATGTTCTTCGGCGTGAGCACCTCTCGCGCCGTGGTCGCGCCGTAGTCGCGTGCGATCTCCGCCTGACGCTTGGGGAACAGTCCCTGGTACGGGAACACACCGAGATAGCGGGTGCGCTCGTACGGCCGGAAGATCATCTGGATCGCGAGGTAGTTCGTGCACAAGCCGACGATCACCCCGAAGATCGGCATCACCCACCACTGGTTGAACGTCGACCACAGCCCGATCTGGGCGAATCCGATGATCGCGCCGAACACGCCGCCGGAGTACTCGATGAACTTGAACTCCTTCTTGCCGATCTCGTGTGTGAGCCGCGCAAGCCGCTCGACGTTGGGCCCCGACAGCTGCCCGGCGACGAGTTGCTTCACGTCGAGTAGCTCGCCCGCGCGGGGCCGGAGCTCGAGCGCGAGCTCCTTGCCGAGGACCCGGGTGCGCGCCTTGATCTGCTCGACGAGCATGTGCTGCACGTCGGGAGGGACGAGCGACCACGCACCGGGCTGGATCACGTCGGCCGCGGCTTCGACGATCTTCGGCGTCTCGGCGTCGAGTGCCGGCGCGAGCGCGTGTTCGAGCTGGTCGGGATCGAGACGCGCCGCCATGTCCTGCGCGCTCATCAGGTCCTCCTCGGCCATCCGACCGAGGTTGGTCGCGAACTTGTCGGAGTGAGCGTAGATGATTCCCTGCCAGCCGAACTGTCGCTGCGCGGGCCAGAAGATCATCTTCACGGCCTGCCAGTTGGTCAGCCAACCAATGAACGCGCTCACCGTGGGGACGGTCAGGACGAGGAAGAGCCAGTCGGGCACGTAGCGACCTTCGCACG
>JBBQFU010000113.1:0-25987 GCA_038322185.1 Haliangiales bacterium | reverse complement strand
GATCACCTCGCCGCAGGCAGCTCACATCACGACCAACGGCAAGGAAGTGATCAACTTCTGCGCGAACAACTATCTCGGGTTGTCGTCGCATCCGCGCGTCGTGGCCGCGGCACGCAAGTCGCTCGACGAGCGCGGCTACGGTCTGTCGAGTGTCCGCTTCATCTGCGGCACGCAGGACAAGCACAAGGAGCTCGAGGCGAACATCTCGAAGTTCCTCTCGACCGAGGACACGATCCTCTATGGCTCGTGCTTCGATGCGAATGGCGGATTGTTCGAGACCGTGCTCGGCGAGCAGGACGCGATCATCAGCGACGCGCTCAACCACGCATCGATCATCGACGGCGTTCGCCTGTGCAAGGCCGAGCGCCATCGCTACGAGCACGATGACCTGAACGACCTCGAGGCCAAGCTCAAGGCCACGCAGGGCAAGCGCCTGCGCATGATCGCGACCGATGGTGTGTTCTCGATGGACGGCGACATCGCGCGCCTCGATGCGATCTGCGATCTCGCCGACAAGTACAAGGCGCTCGTGATGGTCGACGACAGCCACGCCACTGGCTTTGTCGGCAAGACCGGCCGCGGAAGCGCGGAGCTGCGCGGCTGCATGGATCGCGTCGACATCTACACGTCGACGCTCGGCAAGGCGCTCGGCGGCGCGAGCGGCGGCTTCACGTCGGGTCGCAAGGAGATCATCGACCTGCTGCGCAATCGCTCGCGGCCGTATCTGTTTTCGAACACGCTCGCACCGCCGATCGTCGCAGGCTCGATCGAGGCGATCGCGCTGATCAGCGAGTCGACCGAGCTGCGCGACAAGCTCGAGACCAACACCCAACGGTTCCGCGCCGGGATGACCGCCGCCGGTCTCGCGATCCGCGCCGGCACCCATCCCATCACTCCCGTCATGCTGGGCGACGCACGCCTTGCGGCCGACATGGCGACCCGCCTGCTCGCACACGGGATCTACGTCATCGGGTTCTCCTACCCTGTCGTACCCAAGGGACAGGCTCGCATCCGGGTGCAGCTTTCCGCGGCGCACAGCGAGGAAGATGTCGACCGCGCCGTCAGTGCCTTTGCCGCTGTGGGACGCGAGCTTGGCGTGGTGAAGACATGAAGCCCGAGGCGATCATCGCCAAGATCCGCGCCACGTTACCGGACGCGCAGGTCGAGCTGCAGGACCTGACAGGGACCGAGGACCATTGGAAGGCATCGATCGTCTCGGTGCACTTCACGGGCAAGAGCCTGATGCAGCGGCACCGGTTGGTGATGGGCGCGCTCGCGGAGGAGCTGAAGGGCCCGATTCACGCGCTGACGCTCGACGTGAAGACGCCCGACGAGTGAGCGTCACGGCACGGTAGTCGCTGGGGTTTTCTGCGGGAGTTTCGGGTGCGAGCGGTGCTCGATCCATGGGAAAATTTCACCCTGAATTGATGTCGGTCGACCCGGCCGCAGAGGAACAGTTTGGACCGTTTACCGTCTACGAACGCCTGGGCGTCGGCGGTATGGCGACGGTTCATCGCGCGCTCGAGCCAGGTGGCGAGCACGGGGAGCGCATCATCGCGCTCAAGCGCCTGCTGCCTCACATCGCCGAGGACGCGAGCTTCATCAAGGCGTTCGTTCGCGAAGCCAAGCTCGCTTCGATCCTGAACCACCTCAACATCGTCCAGATCTACGAGCTAGGCCGCGTCGGCAGCGAGTACTTCATCTCGATGGAGTACATCGACGGGCGCGACATCCGTCGCCTGCTCCGTCACGCGCGGCGGGTCACGGGGCCGCCGCCGATCTACGTGACGATCGGTCTGATGATCCAGCTCTGCGATGCGCTCGACTACGCGCACAACAAGGTGGACGAGGAGGGACAACCACTCGGCCTGGTTCATCGCGACATCTCGCCATCAAACCTGATCGTCACGAGTCAGGGTCACCTCAAGATCATCGACTTCGGCATCGCCAAGGCGCAGTCATCACAGCTGCGCACGCAGACCGGTCGTGTGAAGGGCAAGCTCGCGTACATGGCGCCCGAGGCCATCTCGGGCAGTCGCGACCTCGATGCGCGCTCCGACATCTGGGCCACCGGCGTGATCCTCCATGAGATGATCACGGCGCGGCCGCTGTTCGCGAGCAAGAACGAGTACCAGACGCTGCTCAAGGTGCAGAAGGGCGACATCCTTCCGCCGTCCACGTTCAATCAGTCCTGCCCGCCGGAGCTCGACGCGATCGTGTTCAAGGCGCTCGCGCGCGATGCGAACGACCGCTTCGCGGGTGCGGCCGAGCTGCGCGAGGAGCTCGTCGCGCTCAAGAAGCAATACGCGCTGATGACGGGCTTCCGCGAGCTCGCGAGCTGGATCGACTGGGCGTTCGGCCTCGAGGCTCCCCCTGGATTCTCGGAAGACACCTCGAGCGTCGGCCAGACGTCCCGCGTGAGTCACAGCAAGACACCGAGACCGCCGCGCGACGAGGACGAGGACGAGGCCGTCGAGGTGGTGTGGGGCAGCGGCGCCGAGGAGAGCGAGGATGGTCCCGTCGTTCTCGAGGAAGTGCCCGACGTCTCCAAGCAGCATCGCAGCAGGCGCGACACCGAGGACGAGAGCCTGGCGATCGACGACATCCCGACGCCGCTGCCGAGTCACGGCACGATGCCGTCGATCTACGGCAGTCATCCCGATCCGGTTCTGCCGCCGACACAGCAGCGACTGCCGCCGCATACGATCGAGCCGGGCCTCGCGCGGGGGACGGACCGACCCAGCGGCAAGCCGCGTACGGGCCTACAGCCCATCGTGGCCGGCCCGGCACGGCCCAGCGCTGCGGCCGCGGTGATCCCACCGATGGCACCGACTCGCTCGAGCGGTGTGCAGGCCGTCGCGCGGCCGGCCACCGGCGTGCACGCGGTGGTGCCGATGCCCGCGCGTACGACGAGCACGGGCATGACGGTACCGCCGCCAGCTCGCATCAGCGATCGCATGCCCGCCGCAGATGCGCCGCGCGCGAGCGAGCGCATGCCAGCCGCCGCGGTTCCCCGCGCCAGTGATCGAATGCCGGCGAGTGGGCCGAACCGCGTCGATGCCCCACAGATCAGCGACCGCATGGCCGCGCAGCGTCAGCGCGACAGCACCGCGCCCGAGACGGTACCGATGGGCCGGGGGTTCGACCGCGCTGACAGCAGCGCGGCCACCAGCGCGCGCAACGCGTTCTCCGAGGAGCCCGAGACCAACGCATACGTTCCGCCCCCCGTGATCGAGATCGAGCCCGCGCGGACGCCTCTGACCGAGGAGGAGCTGTTCGGTGCCGATGCGGCCGAGGTGCTGCGCGGCGTCTCGGCACAGATGGACGCGGCGGCGACGCACTCGACGATGCCCGCGCAGCGTCGTCACGAATCACGGTCCGAGCCGGACCAGGTCAAGCCGCTGCAGTCGCTGCCGGTCGTGCGGTTCTCGAAGAGTCTCTCGATTCCACCACCAGTGAACGAGCAGTCTCACGCCGGCCTCGATTCCGGCCGCGTCGCGCAGACCAAGCCCGGCATTGCCGTCGCCGCGGCGACGCTGCCGCGCACGGCGGCGCTGAGCCGGCCGCCGGTGAACCAGCCGCGCGCGGCGAACACGAGCACGCCGCCGGCAAGCACGCCGGTCGTGATCGCGAAGCCAAAGCGCACGTGGCTGTACATCGTCGGTGGCCTGGTGCTCGCTGCGGGTACAGCCGCCGCCGTCGCGCTCACGCTCGGCGGCGATGCCACCGAGCCAGCCGCCGACGAAACCGCGCAGCCTGCGCCCGGGTCTGCGATTCAGCCGGCGTCGATCGTCAGGCCGGTCGGTACGGTGAAGTTCGTCCTCGAGCCGGCGGACGCGGAGATCAAGGTCGAGGGCAAGGTCGTGCACACGGGCTCGCCGTGGACGAGCGAGCTCCCCGCCGGCATCCATCACATCGAGATCCACAAGCAGGGCTTCAAGTCGTGGGTCACCTCGCTGGAGCTGTCGGGTGGCGAGACTCACTCGATGCGCGTGATGCTCGATCCGATCACCGCCGCCGCCGTGATCGACGACGCCACGCTCACGATCACGACCACGCCCGCGGGTCTCGATGTGGAGATCGACGGCGCGACGTTCGCCGACAAGACGCCGATCAAGACGACGCTCAAGGTCGGCACGCACAAGATCAGCGTGAAGCAGAACGGCACCGAGGTCTGGCAGCAGACGATCAATGCCGAGGCCGCGAGCGACTACGAGTTCAATCCGTCGTTCACCGACGACAAGAAGCGCGAGCGTGCGCAGCGTGCTGCCACCCCGGCGCGCCCGGCCCCGCCTGCCCCGGCTCCCCCGGTACCGGCGGCCGGTAGCGCAGACAAGCCGGCCGAGGAGCCCAAGGTCGAGGCACCGGCCGACACCACGCCGAGCTCCGATCCAGGCGGCGCGCGGCCGCCGATCACCGCGCCGCTCTGACTACGACGCCGGCTGGGCGACGATCTTGCCCGTGTACATGTCCATGCCGCAGGCGAACGCGAGCTCGCCCGAGGTCGGCACGGTCACCGGAACTTCGACCTGCTTGTTCATCGGCAGCTCGACGAGCTTGCCGTCCGGCGTCTTGAGCTCCGCGAGGCACGCGCCTTCGACAGTTCGCTTGAACACGAGCATCAGCTTCTCGCCCGCCTTGCCCGCGATGCGCTCGGGACGATAGCCGTCCTTGCCGGCCTCGATGTCGATGCGGCGGACGCCGTTGGTGACGGTTCCGGCAGTGACCGGCGCATCCTTCTGCTTTGGCTTGGCGTCCGCTTCATCCCTATTGCAGGACAGCGCGGCGACGAACAGGAGGGCAGCGACGAGGCGCGACATGCGCGAGCTATAGCACTTCAGACGGCTACAGGCGCGCGCTGACTGCGCCGTGGGCGGTGCCGTCCTCGGCGAACGGGTCGGCCCAGTTCTCGAACTGCAGGATTCCAAGATCCTGGAACCGCGCGCGCTGGCGGTCGCTGAGCAGGTCCATCTTCTTCATCGCCGGGACGATCTTGGCGAACAGCATCTGGCGGAACATGACCTGGGCCTGGTTGTGCAGCGCGATCTCCATGCACTCCTTGACCGGCATACCCTGCTTCTCCCAGACCTCCTGGAACAGGAAGCGATCGCGCATGAGACGCGCGGCCTCGTACACGAAGTCCTCGCGCTCCTTCTTCACCGTCTCGTTCTGCTCGCGATAGTAGTCGCGCAGAGACAGCACGCCGAACGCGACGTGACGCGCTTCATCGCCCATCACGTACGCGGTGAGCTCCTTGAGCAGAGGCTCCTGCGTGTTGTTGCGGATCATGCCGAACGCGGCGAGCGCGAGGCCCTCGACCATGATCTGCATGCCAAGGAACTTCATGTCCCACCGGCTGTCGGTGAGGATCATGTCGAGCAGCGTCTTCAGGTGCGGGTTGCACGGGTACGAGAAGCCGATCTTGGTGTGCACGTAGCGGTTGTAGACATCCACGTGCCTCGCCTCGTCGACGACCTGCGACGCCGCGTACAGCTTGCTGTCGAGATCCTTGACGCTCGTCACCAGCTGCGCGGTCGCGAGGAGCGCGCCCTGTTCACCGTGGAGGAACTGCGACAGCGTCCACGAGAACGTCTCGATGTTGAGATTCCGCTTCTCCTTGTCGTTCATCCGGTTGTAGATGTCCGAGCCCCACAGCGGCATCATCTGCTCGGGCCCCATCGGGCGCTCGAGGTCGACATCGGTCTTCCACGGCAAGACGTCGTCGGAGATCCACTGCCCCCGCACTGCCTTGTCGTAGAGGTCGCGCAGCTTCTGGCGCGTCTCCTGATAGCCCCACGTGTACGTGACGTCGAGCATGGCCTCGAGCGTCTCCAGCGATGGTCCCGCGAGCGTTTCGGCGACAGCCTGCATCGATCCTCCTCGAATCCTGAAAAGTGAAACCGATTTCAGTTTGTACTTTCACCGCCGCCCGGTCAAGGGCATTGTGAACGCGATGGTTCGTCGTGCTGCGATGAAGTCTCCGGAGTCTCTGCTTCAGGAGCCCGTGGGACCGGACTTCCGCCAGGAGCGCTCCAAGCGCAGCTATCTCGCACTGCTCGATGCAGGTGAGCAGCTGTTCTCCGCGCAGGGCTATGACGCCGTCGGCACGCCGGAGATCGCGGCGAAGGCCGGCGTCTCGGTCGGCACGTTCTATCGATACTTCGACGACAAGCATGAGGTCTATCTCGAGATCATGCGGCGCACGATGGTCGCTGCGTACAACGAGACAATCGACAACCTCACGCCCGAGCGGTTCGTCGGCAAGGCACGCCACGAGACGATCGACGAGGCCTGCCGGCTGCTGTTCTCGCACGTGCTCGATCGCCCGGAGCTCATGCGCAGCTTCATGGAGATGTCGTTACGCGACGCGCAGGTCGCGGAGCTGCGGCGCGCATTCGATCAGCTCGCGTGTCAGCGGCTCGCACAGCTGATCACGGCGGTCACCACGCGCGACAAGGTCGCCGACCCCGACGCGATGGCATACGTGCTGTACGGCGCTGCGATGCAATGCGCATATGGCCTCGCCGTTCACCTCGTGCCGGTGGCGATCGATCGCGACCGCGCACGCAACGCGCTCGCTTCGTTCATCGACCGCGCGCTGTTTCCGTGATCACTCGGCGGTCTTGATCGCGACCTGTCGCATCAGCGATGCAAACGATCTCATATCTCGATGTAGCTGCCTTCGGCCGCCGCGATCACGGGAACACTCGTCCGCTCGGCCGTGCGTTGTACGGTCTCGTCGATCATGTCGTCGGTCGCATCGGGGTTGTGGTGGAACAGCGCGAGCTTCTTCGCGCCCGCGCGCTCGGCGACGATCACACCGGCGCGTGCCGGGGAGTGGCCCCAGCCGCGGCGCAGCTCGTAATCATGGTCTGCGTGCATCGCGTCGTGAATCACGAGGTCCGCGTCGCGCGCGAGCTCGAGCGCCTCGGGCAGCGGATCGTCGGGCGTCGGATACTCGACGTCGGTCAGGATCGTCACGATCTTGCCGTCGGCACAGATGCGGAACGCGGTGGTCCACATGCTGCCGTGCGGCAGCGCGGCGCTCGTGATCTCGTAGCCCGGCACGGTGAACGTCGAGCCGGCGGTGAAGCTCTCGATGGTCACGCCGGCGGCGAGGTTCTCGAGACCGTTGAGCGGGCTGTAGTGCGGCGCGAGCTGGTTCTGCAGCGTCGACTCGAGCGACAGCCCCGACGACGGGTTCGCACCGAGGATCCGGATCTCGTTGCCCTTGATGAAGAACGGCGTGAAGAACGGAAGGCCCTGAATGTGATCGAGATGCGTGTGCGTGAGCAGGATGGGCAGCTTGCCCTTGCCCTTGCCGAACTCGCTGCCCATCAGCGTCTTCGCGAGCTCGGTCGCACCGGTGCCAAGATCGACGAGCAAGCGCTGGCCTGCGTCGGTCACGAGCTCGATCGATGTCGTGTTGCCGCCGTATCGCAGGAACTCGCGTCCCGCCATCGCGAACGATCCGCGGACACCCCAGAAGCGTAGCTTCACGTAGCGCTCGCCTCCGCACCGACGGGCAACGTCATCCCCTCGAACGACGTGAGGACCTCGATGCCGACGGCGGCGCCCTTCGCGAGGTACTCCGCCGCGATCTTGTCCATCTGATCATCGCCGTGCGCCGGCGCGTGGTGATAGAGGACGAGGCGCTTGCAGCCCGCTTCGACACAGACCTCGATCGCCTGATCCGGCGTGGAGTGACCGTAGTGCGGAAACTTCGCGTACTCCTCGGGGAGGAAGTGCGTGTCGTAGACGACGGTGTGGACACCGTGCAGGCCCTTGATCAGCGCCTCGCGCATCGCGCCGAGCGCGGTCACGTCATCGTCCGACAGCGGCTCGGGGCCCTTGAGGAAGTGCTGCTTGTGGAGCACCTGATCAAACGGCGCGGTATCCGAGACGTACGCCCACGACGAGCCATCGGCATCGATGCGATAGCCGACCGATCCGAACGGATGGTTGAGCGCGATCGGCATGATGTGAAAGCCGCCGACCACGAACGCGACACCGGGCTCTACCTGATGGAAGTCGAAGTTCGCCGGCACTGCCGATAGCGGCATCGGGAAGAACTCGTGGCGCGTGATGCCGCCGATCACCTGGTTGAGCTCGTCGGCGGCAGTGAGCAGCGCGTAGACCGAGATGCGCGTGCCCGGGATGTACGCGGGCGAGAAGAACGGCAGACCTTGGATGTGATCCCAGTGCACGTGCGAGAGCAGCACGTGATGCTGGGTCGGCTTGCCGCCGCTCTCACGCGCGAGCTTGTTGCCGAGCTGACGCATGCCCGTGCCGGCGTCCACGATGAGCGTCTCACCCGATGCGGTGCGCGCTTCCACGCACGACGTCTGCCCACCGTATCGAACGGTGGCAGCGCCAGGCACCGGGTAACTCCCCCGGACCCCCCAGAAGGTGATCTGCATCTTCACGAATTCTACGCTGGTAGCGGGACTTCCCCAAAATCCGGGCACTTTTCGTATTGCAAGGGCCGGCTTGCCGGACCGCGCAGCAACGCCGAAGGGCGTTGCGTAGGTAAGATAAAGCCAGGGCACATGAACCCCCAACCTCGGACCCTCGTGATGGGCGCAGGCGGTATCGGCGGCATCGTTGCGGCGACGCTGACCGAGGTCGGCTCGGCGGTGACCGCCGTCTCGACGAACGAGCTGATCCGGGCTGCCGTGGATCGCGGCGGCTTCCGGGTCCTCGACGAGGGGGAGGAGCGGACGGTCCGCGGGTGGGTCGCCCCGGCCCCCGAGGGAATCTACGATCTGTGCATCCTCGCCACCCAGCCGCCGAACGTCGAGGAAGCGGCGCGCACGGCCCTGCCCCACCTCGCCCCCGACGGCCAGGTCGTGGTCTTACAGAACGGCTTATGTGAGGAGCGGGTCGCGGCCATCGTCGGGGCCGAGCGGGTGATCGGGGCGATCGTCGCGTGGGGCGCCTCGATGCCCGAGCCTGGCAAGTACGAGCGAACGGCCGCAGGCGGGTTTCAGATCGGCCGGCTCTCGGGTGCGGACGACAAGTCCGGCAAGGGCACGCTCGACGACGACCTCAAGCGGGTGGCCGAGCTGCTCGAGGCGATCGGCCCGGTCACGCTGACCCAGAACCTGCGCGGCGCGCGCTGGAGCAAGCTCGCGCTCAACTGCGCCGTGTCGACACTCGGGACGATCGCGGGCGAACGACTCGGCCCGATCGTGCGGCAGCGCAAGTACCGGCGGCTCGCACTCGAGGCGATGACCGAGGTCGTGCAAGTCGCGCGCGCCGAGGGCGTGAAGCTCGAGAAGGTCGCCGGCACGCTCGACCTCGACTGGATCTCGCTGAGCGACACCGACAAGACCTCGCGCGGCTCGGCGTCGTTGACCGCGAAGCACGCGCTGCTGCTCGCGGTCGGGCTGCGCTACCGGCGGATGCGGTCGTCGATGCTGGCGGCGATCGAGCGCAAGCGGACACCGGCGATCGACTTTCTCAACGGCGAGGTCGTGTCGCGCGGTGCCAAGCACGGCATCCCGACGCCGGTGAACCAGCGCATGACGGAAATGGTGTGGGCGATCGCGCGTGGCGAGGTGAAGTCGTCGCGCGAGACGCTCGATCGCGTCTGCGAATAGCTAGTTCTCGTCGGTGCCGCGGGCGCGCAGGAGTGCATGAATGAACAACGCGAGGAGGGCCACCCCGCCCGCGAGCGCGATCACGAAGCCTGCGAGCAGCCCGGGAGCCTGGTAGCGCCACGACACGACGTGCGGACCCGCGGAGAGCGCGACCGCGCGCCGCATGACATCGGCCGTCACCCACGGCGTGGTCTTGCCGTCGACGTCGACAGTCCAGCCGCGCATCGCCGTCGACGACACGACCGCGTGATTGGGCTCGGTCGCTGCGCACGTCATGTCGATCGCGCCGCGCGCCCAGCGCGACACGGTGCACGACTCGGGCTCGCGCGGCTCCTCTTGCTGCGCGGGTCCAGTGCCCTGCAGCACGGTCACGCCCGCGGGCAGACCGCGACTCGCCCCTGGCGGAAACAGGCGCGCGATCGTGCCGGCCTCGTCGGGGATCCAGATCCACTCGAACACCATCGCGGCGGCCGGCGGTCCCGGGAACTTCACGAGCGCCCACTGACCGCGGCGCGCGACCTCGACGAGACCGCGGCCCTCGACCATCGAGCCCGGCAGGATCGCGAGCGCGATGCCGTAGCGCTCGAGCAGCGCGCCACCGGCGGCCGCGGCGGCGAGCCACATGCGGTCGTGAACGAGCGGACGCGCGGGATCCTCGCTGCGTGCGGCCGCGAGGCCATAGCGTGACGGCGCGTTTCCGACGAGCGTGGCGATCGAATCGGCGACGCTGATCTCGGCGGCCTCCTCGTAGAGGCTCATCGGCCGGTAGATGCGCACCGGCAGCAACGGGTTCATCGGGTCGCGCGTCTTCGCGGCAGCGTCGGCCCACATCGGCGCGGTGTCGACGACATCGCGGGCGATCGCCGGCGCGGTCGAGCCGAGGCCGCCGACGCTGGGCGCAACCATGAACGCCGCGATCGCGAGTGGGGTCCACGCGGCATCGGTCTTCCACGCGATCACGAGCGCCGCAGCCGTACATGCGATCGTGATCGCGCCGGCGAGCACCGCGCGATCGAGCGCGATGGCATCGGTGCGCGAGCGCAACACCGCGACGGCCACCACGGCAAGGCCGGTCATGACCGCAGCGCCCGCGATCGCGAGCAGTGCGCGCCGCTCACCCTCGACGAGCGTGTCGATGCCGACGGCGGTATGTGGCAGCGCGAGCACCGCGAGAACCGCGAGGTGCAGCTCGGGCGCGCCGAACCACGCGGGCCAACCGCCTCCGCGACCGACAACAAGCGCGAGGATCGCGAGGACGGCCGCCACGCCGATCACGCGGCGTGAGGGCCTGGCGAGCGCGGCGAGCGCGAATGCGGGTGCACCGACAAACAGGCTCGGCAGGTGCGGCGCGACACCGGCGATCTGCGGCACCGCATGCTCGCCGCTCGCTGCGCCGAAGCTGCCGGGCACGACGAGCTCGAGGAGACGAGACAGCTTGAGCGCGTGAACGGTCGCGCCGGTCACGTCGCCGGCGATCGCGAGCGCGGCGATCCACTGCGCTGCGGCGATCGCGACGCCACCTGCGATGGCAGCGCCGAGCCAGCGGCGATGCGCGCGCAGGCCGAGCGCGGCCGCGAGGACCACGGCGTCGATAAAGATCGCGAGTGATCCGCTCAGCCCGATCATGCCGAGCGAGAGGCCGAGCACGGCGGCATGGCGACGCGCATGCGCGGCGTGCCGCGCCGATGCGAGCGACATGGCCGCCCAGCACACCCACGGCACGAACGCGAGCGCTGGCAATGCCCCACGCATGGCGGTAGCCGCGGCGATGCCACTGGCCGCAGCGAGTGCGCCAGCGACCACACTCGCGAGCTCGCTCGCGCCGAGTCTGCGTGCCCACAGCGCGACGCCGAGTGCGAGCCAGAACAGATGCAGGATCGACAGCAGATCGAGCAAGCGCGGCGTGGCCGCGAGCCACGTCAGTGGATACGCGGCACCATGTGACGGCTCGGCGAGGAGCGGCACGCCGAGCCCGGTGCCATCCCACCAGGTCGGCGCCTCACCGGCGAGCATCGCCTCGGAGGCAGCGAGGCGCGGTGGCGCGACCTCGGTGTGATAGCGGACGTCATCCCACGTCATCCCGCCGAGCACGACGCGCGCGTGCACGACGAGCGTGATCACAACGAGTACGACCGCCACGAGCGGCGCGCGCTGCGACGATCTCGACGCGTCGATCACGAGGTGACTATAGAGTGCGCACGCTTGACAGCCGCAGCAGGCGGGTCGAAAACGTCGACATGTATCGCCTGCTTGTTCTGTGCGCGCTTCTCCCAAGTGCCGGCGCATGCAAGCGCAAGGCAAGCGATGGCGCTCCCTGCGGCGCGGTCGCCGCGCGCATGTTCAACATCGCGACCGAGGACCTCGGCAAGGCGACCCTCGAGCCCGCGATGCGGCGGGCGGTGGCCGACCAGCTGCCCGCGATGCGCGACTCGCTGACTCAGATCTGCACGGATGGCACGTGGAGCGCCGCGTCGCGAGACTGCATGGCCACTGCGGTGGACCACCAGGCTTTCCAGGCCTGTCAGCAGCAGCTCAGCGACGATCAGCGCGGCAAGCTCGGTCAGGCTGCACGCGGTGGCGCCGGCGGCATGACGTCATCGCACTGACCGTGCTATCAACGATCCAAGCGATGGAGATCGACTTTCAGTATTCGCTCTCCGATACGGACGCCAAGTCTCGTCTCGAGATCCTGGGTAAGTATCTCTCCAACCGCCACGGCATCGCCGTGACGTGGCCGGACCCGCAGCGCGCCAGGTTCTCCGGCAAGTACCTCGTCGTGAAGATCGACGGGGAGCTCACGATCGGGAACGGCAAGGCGCAGTTCCGGGGCGAAGACCCGGGGTTCCTGTGGCGTAGCCGCGCCAAGGACTACATCGCCGGCAAGCTGGCGAAGTACCTCGATCCCAAGACCGAGCTCGCTCAGCTACCGACTTCTTAGCGGGTCGCGATCTGACGGAGCGCGATGGCGACCGCGCGGTCGGCCTCTTGCGGGTTCATGCCCTGGCGCTCCAGCCGACGCTGCAGGCGCTCGATGATGCTCCACACGGTCATGTTGTTCTCAGCCTTCATATGCATCCTCACGTTCGAAGGTGGATAGCGATCTAACAGCGATCACCGGTCCGTCATTCCACGCAGCCCACTGCGTACATAGAGGACAGGGCGCGGATCATTGGGTTGCACAAACGGGTGACCGGCACAGATCTGGCGAGGTGGGAAGATGTAGGTTTCGCGGCGTGAAGCTCGCGACCTGGAACGTCAACTCGATCCGCATGCGCACCGATCGCCTCGTCGCGTGGATCACCGCCGAGCAACCCGACGTGCTGTGCCTGCAAGAGACCAAGGTCGAGGACGTCGGCTTTCCCACGGACGTGCTGACCAAGCTCGGCTACCACGTCGTGACGCACGGCCAGCGCAGCTACAACGGCGTCGCGATTGTATCGAAGCTCGCCGCGACCGACGTGTCACGCGGCTTCGGCGACGGTGAGCCCGACGACGAGGCGCGCCTCATCGCCGCAACGGTCGGTGATCTCCGCGTGATCTGCGTCTACGTGCCGAACGGCCAGGATCTGACGTCGGAAAAGTTTCCGTACAAGCTCGGCTGGTACAAGCGCCTGCGAGGCTACCTCGACAAGCACTTCAAGACGACCAACCGCGTGGTCGTGTGCGGCGACACCAACGTCACCGCCGACGATCGCGACGTGTGGTCGCCCGAGAAGTGGGCCGGCCAGATTCACTGCAGCCCGAAGGAGCGCGAGGCGTTCGCCGAGGTGGTTGGCTTCGGTCTCGTCGACGTGTTCCGCAAGCACAACCCCGACGGTGGCGTGTTCTCGTGGTGGGACTACCGCGGCGTGAGCTTCTTCAAGAACCAGGGGCTGCGGATCGATCACATCCTCGCGTCGCCGCCGGTCGCCGAGCGATCGCAGTCGTGCGTGATCGATCGCAATCAGCGCAAGGGCCAGGACGCGTCGGACCACGCGCCGGTGATCGCCACGTTCGCGAGCTAGTGCTGCTCGAGCGGGCGCACCTTGCGCAGCTCGGGGCTCGACAGGGCCGCCAGCCGCGGCGGCAGCGGCATCGCGACCGGCGCCTCGATCACGATCGGCGCAGCCACGGCCTCGCGCTTCGCCAGCTCGCGGAACGCGATGGCCCAGCGATTGATCGCGGTGGCCGCTGACGCGAGCGCACAAAGCAGCATCGTCGAGCCGATGATCGGTGCAGCCGCCTCGACGCCGTACCACGCCGCGATGAGCGTGCCGCCCGCGACGAGGACGATGCGCTCGGCGCGCTGCATGAGGCCGCCAGATAGCGTGACGCCGAGACCCTCGGCGCGTGCGCGGGTGTAGCTCACCATCATCGACGCACCGAGTGCCGCGATCACCGCGAGCATCCACGGGGTCTGGTGCAGGTACCAGGCGTAGCCCATGAACGCGAACATCTCGCCCCAGCGATCGCTGACCGAATCGAACAGCGCACCGGACGCGGTCTGCTTGCCGCTGAGGCGAGCGAGCCGACCGTCGAGCACATCGAAGACGCCGGCGCCGACGAACAGCCACACCGCCCACGCGAGGTGACCGTACGCGGCGGCAAGGCCGGTGAGGCCGCACATCACGAGCGACACGGCGGTCACGAAGTTTGGCGTGACGCGACCCAGGAGCACGCGCTCGAGCGGGCCGAGGAGCCAGATCAGAAAGCCGGCCACGAACGGGCCGAACAGCTCGTTGTGCTTGACGCCAACGACCTTGGGAGGCCGCCCGGCCGCGTACAGCCCGCAGTACAGCAGGAACGCGGCGAGCATGGCAGCCGCCAGAAACAGTGCGGGCGCTAGGAGGTAAAACCGGTCCACGATTGATCTTTGGGGGACTACGGAGCCTTCTTAGGATGGCTATCACGGCTTCTGCGGCGTGGCCAACGGCAAAGCCGGGCATCGCGGGCACAACACCCTGAAACCAGACCCAACAACAGTATGTTTCGAATCGTGAACCAAGTCGCCAAAGCGATCGCTACCGCCATGGGCGCTGGCTACTCACCCGTGGCCCCTGGCACCTGCGGAACGGTGGTGACCGTCCCACTCGCGTGGGCCCTCGCGGGCATTGCGCTGTGGCAGTACTCCCTCGTGGTGCTGGCCGTGATCGGGATCGGCATCTGGGCCGCCGGCCGCGCCGATGCCGCATGGGGAAGCCACGACAGCGGCCGCATCGTGATCGACGAGGTCGCCGGTTACCTCGTCACCGTGGCCCTCGTCGATCGCTCGCACTGGGCGCCACTCGCGGTCGGCTTCGTGGTGTTTCGCGCGCTCGACATCCTCAAGCCACCGCCGATCCGCTGGCTCGACGAGAACCTGCCGGGTGGATTCGGCGTCGTGATCGACGACGTCGCCGCCGGCGTGCTCGGCCTCGGGATCATGGTCGCGCTCGACCGTTTCGGCGCGCTCGCCTACCTCGCGGGTCTATAGTCACTTCATGCGCTGGCTGTTTGCCTTGGCGCTGGCGCTGGCGCCGGCGACCGCCACGGCGAACGGGCGCAATCCGCACACGACGGGGATCTATCTGCGGCCCGGCGATGCGCAGTCGGTCTACGTGTCGACCACGTTCGGGCTGCTGCGCAGCAGCGACGGCGCCTGCACGCTCGACTGGATGTGCGAGCAGAGCATCGGCTACGGCGGCACGTGGGATCCGCACTACGCGGTGTCGATGGACGGATCGATCTTCGCGACGACGTTCGAAGGGCTTCGCATCAGCCGTGATGGCGGCTGTTCGTTCACGACCGCGCCCGGCACCGAGGGGCTGTGGGTCGACGCGCTCACGATCGGACCGACGGGCGAGGTCTGGCTCGGCATCGCCGAGACCGGCGGCATCAGCGACGTCCTCGCGTCGAGCAACAACGGCGCGTCGTTCGAATCCAAGGGCAAGGCGTCGGCCGAGATCTGGTGGAAGAGCGTCAAGGTCGCGCCGAGCAATCCGGCGCGCGTCTACATCACCGGCTATCAGGTCGCGAACACGCCGGCCGCGTACTTCTATCGCAGCGAGAATGGCGGTGCGCAGTGGACGGCGTCGCCGCTCGCGAACGTGATGTACGGCGGCACGCCGGTGCTGCGCGTGCAGGCCGTCGATCCGGTGAACCCGGACATCGTGTTCATGACCTCGGAGGCCGCGAATACGCCAGGCGATCGGCTGTATCGATCGAGCGATGGCGGCGTGACGTGGACGGAAGTGCTCGCGACCGGCGCGCTCGTGCATGACGTCGTGCTCCGCGATGCGACCCACGTCCTCGTCGCCACGCAGGTGCGCACGTCGAGCTCGCTCACCGGCGGGCCAACCTATGCGTCGACCGACGGAGGCCTGACCTTCACCCAGATGACCGGCGCGCCGCAACTCGCGTGCCTCGTGCAGACGGCCGACGGAACACTGCTCGGCTGCGGCGCGAACTGGGAGCCCGACTTCAAGGCGATCGCGCGCTCGAACGACGGCGGCGCGAGCTGGGAGAAGATGTTCCGCTTCGTCGAGATGAACGATGCCGTGCAGTGCGAGCCCGGCACGATGCAGCGCGACAAGTGCGACGTGATGCTGTGGGACTGTCCGACGTGCGGCACGGACCTCAAGCGTCAGTTCACGGTGACCGGTCCGAGCTGCGGCGCCGCGGATCAGCCGACGCCGAAGAAGACTACGGGCTGCTGCGGTGCTGGCGATCCGGTCGGCATTCTGTGGACGCTGATCATCTTCGCCCTGCTGGGTCGACGACGCCGCGTTACGTGAGCTGCGTGCGCCAGCTCGGATAGCGGAGCTGCACGCCAAGCTGCTCCTTCATGCGTGCGTTCGCGATCCGGCGATTCGCGGTGAGCATGCCGGCGACCTCGGCGTCGACGGAATCGGCTGCGACGCGCGGCGGTGGTGGCAACCCGAAGTGTGCCGCGACGGTGTCAGCGACCTCGCCGATCGGTGCGGGGTCGTCGTCGGCGATGTTGACCGGGCCGGAGAACGAGGTCGCGCCGGCACGGATGATCGCATCGACGAGATCGTCAACGTGGATGCGGCTGACGTGCGCCGTGCCATCGCCGACGATCCGATAGGTGCCGGCGCGAATGCGGTCGACGAGCCCACGACCCGGGCCGTAGATACCGGCGACGCGCAGCGCGATGGCATCGCGGGGGAGCGCGCCTTCGGCGGCAAGGCGTGCGCGGCCGGCGGCGGTCACCGGTGCGACCGGCCAGCTCTCGTCGACCCACGCGCCATCGCCCGGCGCATAGACGCCCGTCGACGACACGTAGACGAGCCGTTCGCAGCCACGCGCTGCATGGACGAGCGCGGCGACCTCGCCGGCCGGATCGGGCCCCGGCTGGGCCAGGCAGACCACGATCGCGTCGGGCGGGAACGCCAGCGAGTCGGGCTTGCTGAAGTCCATCGAGATGCCCATCGCGCCGTGCCCGAGCGCCAAGGCGACGGCAGCGACATCGCCGGGCTCGCGGCGGGTGACGAGCACACGCTGGCCCTCCTGGACGAGGCGCCGGGCGAGGGCGGTGCCGGTGTAGCCGGCGCCGAGGACTACCCATGAGGTCTGGGTCATTGCCCCTGGAGTTTGGATCTTTTGCGATCCGGTGGCTTCACTGAGTACGATCATTTTTCGTGCGCACCGTGCTGTTGGTCCTCGTCGCGAGCTGCGCACACCCTGCGCCGCGCCACGTGGACGCCGATCCGCCCGCGGACGTACCGGCGGACCAGACGCGCCACTACACGATCTGGCTCGGGGGTGCGCGCGTGGGCACAGCGGTCGAGCACGAGAGCTGGACGACCACCGGCGTGACGCTCGCGCGGACCGAGACGCTACGGTTCATGCGCGGCGACAGCGAGGTCAACCTCGCCACGACGATCGTGATCGATGCGAGCGCGGCACTGAGCGCGCAGCGGGTGCAATGGACCGAGATCGGCCGTGAGACGCGTGGCGCCGAGGCTGTGCGCAGCGGCGATGGCTGGCGGCTGTCGACCGGGGAGAGGCTCGACATGCCGGCCGTGCCCGCCGAGCTGGTGCCGCTGCTCGTGCGCCGCGATGGCCGGTTCGGCGGTCCGATCTTCTTGCCCGCGCGCGGCTTCGTGACCGGCACCGGACGGGTCGATCCGGTGTCGCCGCGACGCCTGATCGCACGGCTCTCGCTCGACGCGGGTGCGGTCGTCGAGGCGACGATCGATCTTGGTGCCGATGGTGCGCCGGCACGCGTCGTCGATGGTGAAGGCGTGATCGCGATTCGGGTGAGCGAAGCGCAGGCGCGCGAGGCGTTCCCTGCAGTCGATCTGATCGCGGCGACCTCGCTGCCGATCACGGGCACGCATCGCCGCGATCGCCTCGTGCTCGAAGGCAATGTCGCGCTCCCTGCCCTGCCCGGCCAGCGCGCGCATCTCGCGAACGAGGATCTCGAGGTCGAGCTGTCACCGTCGCTGCGCGGCGAGCTGCCCGCCGGCGATCCCGGTCCCGAGCGGGCCGGCGAGATCCGCGCGCTCGTCGGCACGGTGCGCGCTCGCATCACTCCCAGCCTCGCCGCGGGCCAGACCTCGTCGCGCGATGCCGAGCACGCGACCGCCGGCGACTGCACGACGTTTGCGCTCGCCTACGCGGCGCTCGCCTCGTCACGCGGGATCGCGACACGCGTTGTCACCGGTCTGCGCGTCGACGAGAACCGATTGATCCGCCATCGCTGGGCGGTGAGCTGGACCGGGACGCGGTGGATCGCGATCGACGCCGCATTCGGCCATGTCCCTGCTGGCGGCAACCTGATCGGTCTCGCCGTGCATGATGCAGATGATGCCGGCCTGATCGCCGGCGAAGCCGCCCTCACGCAAGTGCGTGGTGCGGCCTGGGCGCGTTAGCTACGCCGCCAGCGAAACCGCCGGCGACGTACGACGTAACCCAGGAGTGCGCCAATCGCCACGGTTCCCCACATCGCTAGTACTTGACCCATTTGCTACCTCCCTTTGCCAATCAGATGCGGCAGGAAGCAGCAGGGTTGGGGTCGTCACAGAAATGTCACCGAAGCAACAGGATCGCGAGCAGCGCACCGACGGCGAGTGCCAGCAGGCCGATCAGGTAGAGCCACACACGACTGGGCGCGTTGGCTCGCAGCATCGAGGCACCGATGGGCATCGCCGCGAGGCTCTCGCGACGGCGCTCCATCATCGCGGCCGCGGTCGCCGGGAGTCGCTCCTGCACGCTCTTCGCGTCGGATAGCTCGGTGAGCTCGAGTGCCGGCGCGCTCTCGATGATGAGATGCAGCGCCGACACGCCGCTGTCCTCGCGCTGCTTCTTCTTCTGCCCGAACGCCCACTCGACCCAGCTGACGAGCTGCGATTTCGTGAGTGGCGCGTACTCGCGTGCATGCGCGGCAAGCGCGGCGCGGAAGCTCGCAGCACTCTGCCAGCGGCGCGACGGATCACGCTCGAGCGCGGTGAACACGATGTCGTCGAGCGCGGACATCACTTCGGCGCGATAGCGCGACGGCGGTGGAATCGGCTTGCGCCGTACCTGATCGAGCATCTGGCCGGCGTCAGCGGCGTCGAACAGGCGGCGTCCCGTGAGCAACTCGAACAGCACCACGCCGACCGCCCACAGGTCGCAGCGAATATCCAACGTCCCGTCGAGGTACTCGGGCGCGATGTAGTTGAGCTTGCCCTTGAGCACGCCGACCTGGGTCTCGGCGGATGACTGCTTGGCCTTCGCGAGCCCGAAGTCGATGAGCTTCACGAAGCCCACCGTCGACACGATCAGGTTCTGCGGCGAGATGTCGCGATGGACGATGCCAAGCGGCAGCCCCTCCTCGTCGCACAGGTTGTGCGCGTGATGGAGCGCGTCGCACAGCTGCATCACGAGGTCGAGCACGATCGGAATCGGCATGTAGCCGACGTGCGCATCGCACTGCTTGGCGAGCTGCTGAACCGTCGGGCCGGGCACGAACTCGAACGCGATGAAGTAGATGCCCTGCAGGCGACCGAACTCGTAGACCTGCGCGACGTTCGGGTGATTCAGGTATCGAGCGAGGCGCGCCTCGTCGATGAACATCGAGACGATCTCCTCGTTATCGGAGATGTGCGGGAACAGCCGCTTGAGCGCGACGCGCCTGGGCACGCCACTGATCGGACGCCAGTCCGCAAGGTGGACGCTGGCCATGCCGCCGGCGCCGAGCTCCTCGTGGATCGTATAAGCGCCGAACCGCACCGGCATGGGAACCGATGTTACCCCTGCTAGCCGCCGGCGCGGCAGGCCCACAGCGCCCGGCGCAGTGCGGCCTCGTCGAGATCGTCGCCGATCAGCACGAGCTCGGTCTTGCGCGGGGCGTCTGCCCAGGCATCCCGCAGCTCGAGCGAGGTCCGTACGCCCGCGCGCTCGACGAACCCGCGCTGGGATTCCCCGGCGAGGTTCACGAACCCCTTGGCGCGGACCAGGCGATCGCCGAGCTTCTCGATCACTGCCATCACGCGATCACCGACGAGCGGCGCGTCATCGGTGAACGTGACCGCGACGATCTGGCCGGCGTGGTGATGCCCGTGCCCGTGATGCTCGTGCTCGTCGTCGTCGGGATGCTTGCGCGTGGTCCACGCGCGAACCTTGCGCGGCTCGACCACCCAGGAGGTCATCGCCAGGGCACCGGCCTCGTCGCCGGGGAAGCTGGCCCGCTCGGCGTGGGGCGCGAATTCGTCGAGCGTCGCGTGCGTGTTGCGAACCGCGTCGGCGCTCGCGACATCGAGCTTGGCGAGCATCACGCGATCGGCAGCGGCCGCTTGTTCGCGCGCTTCGTCGCGGCTGCGCACGGCGGTCGCGCCGGTCTCGGCATCAACCACGCAGATCACGCCAGCGGGCACGATGCGGTCGCGCACCGACTCGGGCACACGCACCAGACCATCGAGGATCGCGGCCGGCTCGGCGATGCCGGTGGTCTCGAGCACCACATGGTCCGGCGCCGAGCGCGCGACGATGTCGCCGATGCCGTCCCACAGGTCGTTCTTGATATCGACCTTGCAGCACACGCAGCCGCCGGCGAGCTCGAGCACGTCGCCACCACGGCCGATGATCAGCTGCGTGTCGATCGAGATGCGGCCGAGCTCGTTGACCAGTACCGCGATCCGTTTGCCGTGCGGTGCGGCGAGCATGCGGTTGATCGCCGTGGTCTTGCCGGCACCGAGCCAACCGGTGAGGATCGTGAACGGGACGCGCGACATGGCTAGCGCTTGAACAGCGCGCGCTCGACGACGTTGGCGAGCACATCGCGGATGAACGGCCGCACCACGAACGCGTCGGGGCCGACCTCGGCGCCGACGTCGAAGATGTCGATGTACGCCGACGTCATCATCACGACCGGAATCGCCGACGTGGTGGTGTCGACCTTGAGCCGGCGGCACACCTCGGCGCCGTCGATCTTCGGCAGGTCGCTGTCGAGGAGGATCACGTCAGGCGGCTCGTGCTTGACGCGCGCCAGTGCGCTCGCGCCGTCACGCGCGATCTGCACGATGTGGCCACGGCTCGACAGCACCTTCACGATCAGCCGGACGACATCGGGCTCGTCATCGATCACCAGCACCCTCGCCATGACTACTCGTCGATCACCGAGCGGAGGCAAGTCTCTGCCACCGACGACTCCCAGTCGCGCTTGTTGACGAAGTAGGCCCGCAGTTGACCGTTGCGGTCGATGAGCGCGGACTCGGGGACAGCCTTGATGCCCCACGACGCCGCGATCGCGCCGATGTTTCCCTCGGCGGGTGGGTCGAGGAAGACCTTGAACGGCACGCCCGAGGGCAGCGCGCGCTTGTAGATGTCGAGCGCCTGCGGCATCGCGACGTCGCCGTCGGGCAGCTTGGTCTTCGGCGAGAGGCCCTCGACGAGCGCGAGCAGCACCTCGCTCCAGTTGCGGTCCGAGGACAGCGCGATCACCTGGAAGTCATCGCCAGCCAGCTCCTCGGCCATCGCGGCGAGGCGCGGCTTCTCGGTCTTGCAGACGCCACACCACGACGCCCAGAAGTTCACGAGCACGACCTTGCCGCGGAACTGGCTGAGCTTCACGGGGTTGCCGTTGTTGTCGTAGGCCGTGAAGTCGGGCGCCGCCATCGGCAACACGCACGGCTTGCCGTCGCACATCATCGGGCCGGTCGCGCGCATACCGGCACACGCGGCCTTCGACTCGCGCTCCGCGGCGTTGGGCACCATCCACAGGAAGAACGACAGCACCACGAGGCCGAAGATCGCCACAGCGCCGCCGGCGATCAGCACGCGCGGATCGACGACAACTCCCTTTGGAGATTCTGCCATCACCGAGAATGTACCTCGGAATTGTCCGCTATGCTCAACGGGATGTCGCTGCGCGGTTCGCTCAGCACCATGTCCGCCGAGGACGTGCTCGACTGGGTCGCCCGGCGCAAGCTCTCGGGGCCCGTCACGTTCGAGCGGCGTGGGCTCGTCCGCAGCCTCGTCATCGAGGACGGCGAAATCGTGTGGGCGAGCAGCAACCGCCGCGACGAGCAGCTGGGCGTGATCCTCGTCCGCAGTGGATACGTGGCGGAGCGCGCCCTCGCCGACGCACTCGAGGCCCGGGCCGAGACGGGCGTGCCCCTGGGCAAAGTGCTGCTCATGTCTGGGCTGATAACCGAAGCCGACCTGATCGATATTCTCGCGACCAAGATCCGCGAGACCGTGACCGACGTGATCACCTGGCACGATGGGCAGTTCGACGTCGTGCCACGGGTCCAGACCCAGGCCGGCGTGGTGGCGCAGCTGGCCGTCGAGGTCGCCCTGACCGTCGCACGCCGGCGCTCCGCCCGGATGGCCGAGGTGATGGGAATTCTCGGAGCCGACGACGTCACGTTCTACGTGCCGCCCAATGCGGCGCCGCCGGCGACCCACGGGACCGACATCGTCGATCCGGTCAAGGTCTGGAGCCTCGCCGGTGACCGCCACACTGCGGGCGAGATCGCCGCGTCGTTCTCGGGCGAGCGCTACGCGACCTACGACCAGCTGGTCGAGCTGGTGCAGGCCAACCAGCTCGTGATCGATCGCCGCCATCGGGAGCGCACCAACTCGGCGGTCGAGCTCGCCGCCGGTGCGCGCGGGCGGCTTCGCCACGGTGACCGTGCAGGTGCATTCGCGATGGCCAAACAGGCGCTGCTGCAGGACCCAAGCGACCCCGAGGTGCGCAAGACGTTCGCGCAGATCGAGCGCGCACGCGTCGCCGAGATCGCGAAGCAGATGTTCGCGCGCCATCGCGTGCCACGGAAGGTGAAGGAGCCCACGCAGGCGCTCGGATTGAGCGATGCGGAGATCGAGCTCGCGGGCCGTGTGGACGGGGTGTGGGACCTGTTGTCGCTCATCAAGGCTGCCAACGTGCGCGAGGCCGAGGCCCTGCTCGCGTTCGCACACCTCGCCGAGGTCGGCGTGCTAGAGCTGGGCTGATGGAAGTCGCGCAAACGCCAGCGACGATCGACCGCGGGAAGCTCCTCCCGCGCTCCGGAATCGGCGTCGAGGCGCCGTGGCTCCTGATCGCGCCTCCCGGCAATCCGATCATCCGGCTCGATGCGCGCCTGCTCGATCGCGTCGAGCTGATCGGCCGCTCGCCCACGGTGCCGCTCGTTGCCTCGGGCATCGCAACGGCGGGTGTTGCGGCGGCCGCCCTCTCGCTGGTCCCCGGTGGCGTGTTCGCCTGCGCCGGTCTCGCGTATCTCGCGCACGAACGCTTCAGCGAGGCCCGCCGGCGCTCGCGGAGCCGAGATTTGTTGCTGGCGCTCGGCGATCTCGAAGTCGCGCTCCACGTCGCCGACGGTCCCGAGGCTGCCAAGGGCATCGCCGATCAGCTCGCGCCGTACACGCGCGATGCACCGATCACACGCCCCGAAGTCTACGAGGACGCCAAGCGCCGCATGCGTGCACAAGCCGAAGGTCGTGGCGAGGCGTCGGCCAAGCGCGAGATCGAGCATGCGTTGCTCGTCGGCAACGACGTGGTCTACCTCCAGCGCGGCACCGACGGCAACGACAAGCTGCAGGTCGGCCAGATCGCATTCCCGATCGCCTCGGTCCGCGAGTACGCGCTGCGTGGCGCGAACCTGCCGCTCACGGGTGGCCGCCTCCTGCAGGCTGCGATGGGATTGCTCGTGGTCGCGGCGGAGGAGCGCGCGGCATCCGGCGAGGATGTCGCGCTGCTGTCGAAGCGGATCGCCGACTACGAGGCGTGGTCCGGTCACACGGCTGGTCGTTGAGCTAGGCTTCGCGCATGCGAAAGCAGCACGTGTGTCCGAAGTGCCGGCACAACCACATCCTGTTGATCGAGAACGTCGCCGACTCCGGTGAGATCTCGACCGAGCTGCGTCCGTTGCACATCGCGATCGCGTTCAAGGGCATCAGCTTCTTTGGGAACGAAAAGCTCGAGGCCGCCGGCAAGCTGACCGCCGCGGTGTGCAAGCAGTGCGGCTACACCGAGCTCTACACGTCCGGGCCTGGTCTGATTCCCGTCGACGGAACGTACGTGCGCGAGGTCGTCGGGCCCGAGAACACGCCGTATCGCTGACACCGTCACGGCGCGAACCGCAGCTCGAACGCACAGCCCTGCCCCGGCGCCGACGCGGCATCGACGCTGCCACCCCACGGCGCGATCACCTCGCGCACGAGCTCGCCGACGGCATCGCAGCCGGTGTCACCAGCGCCGTTGTCGACGACCGACACGAAGCCCGCGCCCTCCTCGGTCCACACGCGAACGGACAGCGAGCTGTTCTCGGCGCCGCGCGCGGAGCGAGCGCACACCCCGACGAGCTGCGCGACCGTGAGGGCCACGGCGCCGGCGACCCCACGCGCCGGCGGTGCGTTGCCGAGATCGACCAGCAGCTCGATGGGCGCACCCAGGTGATGGCCGGCGATGCGCAGGCCCTGCTCCACCGCGGTCGCGAGATCGAAGGTGGTGGTGGCCTCGTCGCCGATTGCACGATCGATCTCGTCGAGCCGGCGCGCGAGCTGCGTGGCCTCGAGGTAGGCCGCCGCGAGATCCTGCCGCAGCGTCTGGAGGGACCGCCACGGATACGGCGTTGGGCCGGTCGAGGTCGAGACGTGACGCTCGAGGTGATCGACGAGCAGGCCCAGGCGATCGCGCAGGCCGCGCGCCGGGTCGGCGACGTGACGCGTGACCTCGATCGCGAGGGCACCCTGCAGCTCGCTGCGCGGGTCGCTCACAGGCTCCCCGTGAGCAGGAACCACGTCTCGTTGATGCCTTCCTCGGTGAGGCCGCGCGCGTACCCTATCTCGAAAGTGCCAGGCACGAAGTAACCGAAGTATGCATCGAGCCGCAGCGCGCCGCCGAGAGCTACGCGCAGATCTCGCCGCGCTTCGAACTCGGTGTCAAACGCGGTGCCCGCATCGGCGAGCACGGCGAAGTGCAGGCGGCGGATGTAGATCGGGAGCGTCTGCAGGCCGCGCTCGATCCACAGCAGCTCCTGGCGGTATTCCATGTTGAGCAGGTGGTACTGGTTGCCGGCGACGGTTCGGTTCGGATAGCCGCGCAGGTAGCCCGTGGCGCCGGTGCGGATCGTGTTGATGATCGAATCCGCGATCGCTTGCGGCGGCACACCGCCGAGGCCGAAGCCACCGAGGCGAAGCAGGTCACCGGAGCGCAGCGCACCGACGAGGCGCATCGAGAGGACGGGGGTCCTGCCCCACAGGCGCTGGTAGCGGCTGGTTGCGTAGGTCAACGTGACGTTGCGATACGTCGCGCCGAGCGCCGGATGATCCATGCGAATGCCGACGCTGCCATCGAACCCCGTCTGGCTACCGAGGCCAAACGTCACGCCGCGCAGGGTCGAGAATGCGACGCGCGTCGCGATGCCGGCCTGCACGTAGTCGGTCGCTGGCATCACCGGGACGCGCATCGTCGGATCGAGTGTCATATCGGGCGGGTCGACGAGGCGGAACCAGTCGACGTCGTAGTCGAAGTTGAGCGTCCAGCTCGAGCCCGGCCGCGACTCGAACGGCACGCCGACCGACAGGGTGCCGCTCCAGTCCTCCTCGCGATAACGCCGGTTCACGCCATCGATGCGCCAGCCACCTCGGTCGACGAGCGTGCGCGCCATCGCGACGCGCAGCGCCGGCAGGAACCGAAAGTAGCCATACGACGCACCGATGTTGGCGTCGCCGGTGTCGAGGTTGAGGCCGACGGCGAGCGACCAGCCATGGAGACCGACCGCATCGGAGCCACCGGTCGCGATGCTCGCCTGGCGCGAGACGCCGTCGTACTGCAGCGTCCAGCTCTGGGGACCGACCGTCTCGATCGCACGGTACGGGCGCGGCGCGGTGACCGCGGCCTCGTCGTTCTTGACGTTCGACGGCGGTGGCCGATCGTCGACGTAGTCGCGCGCGGGCAGCCACTGCGTGCGATCGAC
>JBBQFU010000112.1:0-26185 GCA_038322185.1 Haliangiales bacterium | reverse complement strand
CGACGTGGCGCGCGACTGCGGTCATCGGCGGCAGCCTCGCCGCAACCGCGGTCGGGCTCGCGTCTCCACACGGGGTGGCGGTCGACCGGCTCGGCAACGTCTACGTCGCTGACACGTTCAACCACCGCATCCGGCGGGTCGACGCGTCCGGTGTCATCACGACGGTCGCGGGCACCGGGACCTATGGGTTCTCCGGCGACGGCGGCGCGGCGACCAGCGCGCAGCTCGCGTCTCCATTCGGCGTGGCGGTCGACGGGCTTGCCAACGTCTACGTCGCTGACACGTTCAACTCGCGCATCCGGCGGGTCGACGCGACCGGCGTCATCACGACGGTCGCGGGCACCGGGACCTATGGGTTCTCCGGCGACGGCGGCGCGGCGCAGAGCGCGCAGCTCGCGGATCCACAAGGCGTGGCAGTCGACGGGCTCGGCAACGTCTACGTCGCCGACGCGAAGAACTACCGGATCCGGCGGGTCGACGCGATCGGCGTCATCACGACGGTCGCTGGCACCGGGACCGATGGGTTCTCCGGCGACGGCGGCGCGGCGACCAGCGCGCAGCTCCGGTCTCCACGTGGCGTGGCGGTCGACGGGCTCGGCAACCTCCACGTCGCCGACAGGGGCAACCAGCGCATCCGGCGGGTCGACGCGTCCGGCGTCATCACGACCACGGCCGGCTCGATCGATCCCGAGGGCATGGGCCCCCTGGCGCAGGCGCACCTCGTGGATCCGCGCGCGCTGGTCGTGACCGCGTCGCTGGCGTTGTTTGCGGGCGGTTCGACGGGCACCGTCCAGGCCGCGCGCGCGACCCCCGCGCGGCTCGAGGTCGTCGCCGGACGCTATCCGCAGCCGGACGCGATCGGCACGCGCGCGCGGTACCGCGACCAGAGCTTCGGCGACGTGTCCGGCATCGCCTACGACGCCGCCGCAGGACAGCTGTACCTGACCGAATCGTCGGCGAACCGGATCCATGTGGTGACCGTCGTCGATCCGAGCGACGAGGGGACCTGGACGATCGCGCCGCTCGCCAACGCGGCGGGCACCGCGGGCTTTGCCGACGGCGCGGCGGTCACCGCACGGTTTCGCGCCCCGGCCGGGCTCTACCTCGACGCCGCGGCGCACCAGCTCTACATCGCCGACACCGGCAACCACGTCGTGCGTGCGATCGACCTGACCACGAACGCCGTGCGCACCATCGCGGGAACCGCGGCGACCCGCGGCTACTTCGGCGACGGCGGCGGCGCGACCGCCGCGCTGCTATTCGAGCCGCAAGCGATCACCAAGTGCGGCAACGGCGATGTGTTCGTCGCCGACACCGGCAACAATCGCGTGCGACGGATCGCGGCGATCACCGGCGTCCTCACCACCGTGCTCGGCGATGGCGTCGCGGCGTCCTCGGGTGAGGGCACGCCGGCGTCGACGTTCCCGGTGGACGTCCCGCTCGGCCTGGCGTGCGACGCGCTCGGCAACCTGTTCGTGACGTCGACGACCACGGTGCGGCTCCTGCCCGCGGATGCAAGCGGCGTGGTTGACGGCACCGGCAGCGTCCAGACAATCTACGGCGCTGCGCCGAGGACCACGTTTCCGTCGAGCGTGACAACCTGCCTGACCGGCCTGGCGGTCACGGGTGCAACGACGGTGCAAATCACCGACTCGTGCACCGGCCTGCTCGTCGAGCTCCGCCGACAGCCGCTCTGACCGCACGCTGCAGCTGGCCGCCGCTGCGGCCGACGGCGCCGGTCGAGTCGGACGATCCGAAGATCCATCCAGGCAGCTGTCACGCGGACCTCGTCGGGGTGTCAATTGAGTGATAGCAGACGTCAGCGCCGACGGCGGACGTTCATGTTGCTCCCGCTATCAGCCTTGCTCCGGTTCGCTGCCGAACGCAGTGCGTCTGACCGCCAGCTGTTCTACGTCGTCGGTGGGCGGCTCGCCCGCCCGTCGGAGCGCGGCCGCCTCGAGTTTCGCGTGACGCCGGATGGCAACCACTTGCTGACAGCCTCCACGACTTCGTGCCGTCACTGCCGTGGTGGTTGTATCGATTGACTCAGGCGATCGTGCACGCATCTGTGATGCGGCGGTTCGGTGCGCACCTGCGCGCGGTCAAATCCAACACGCCAGCGCTGTCGGAGATCCGTCGCGCGCTCTGAGTACAGCTCGCGCGCGAGGGTGGGTGGTCAAGGCCGGCGAGCAGTCGGCAATCGTCCACACACGCCGATGGGTCGCTGGTATTCTTGTGATGTGAGCAGGGCGCTACTCGCTATCATGGTCGTCGCGGGTTGCTACAACCCGACGATCCGGGCAGGCGCGCCGTGCACCACGGATGGCGATTGTCCAAGCACGCTGATGTGCGTCTCGAGCGTCTGCGGGGGCGAGGCGATACTAGCCGATGCCAGCTTCGACGATGTGCCGCTCGTGGACGCGCGCAACGGTGTGGACACGCTCGTCCTCACGCAGCATTTGATCGGCGACACGATCAACGAGCTACGCGACGCCGAGATCTGGGGCACGAATGCGAACGTTAACTACGGCGACGGAGACCACATGTCGATCGATGGCGATGCGAGCAGCTTGCTCCGCTTCGATCTCACAGCGATCCCCGCCGGAGCGACCGTTCTATCTGCAACGCTCAGCCTCAAAGTGAGCGACGCCGCAGACGAGGCCGGCGGGACCGCGACGGTCCATCGGTTGCGTGAGGCGTGGATCGAGGCCGAGGCAAGCTGGCTATCGCGCGCGACGATGCAGGGCTGGTCGGTGAGCGGGGCACGCTCGCCGTCGAGCGATGCAACCTCGCTGGTGACCTTCTCGCCCGCTGCCCTCAACACGACGTACACCCTGTCGCTGCCCGTGGCAGTCGTCCAGGAGTGGATCGATGATCCCGCGATCAACTACGGCATCATTGTCATGCGCGGGACCTCGCTCGAGCATGTGCATCTGGGGACTCGCGAATCGGGTGCGTGGTCGTTGCTCACGCTCGACGTGTACTGAGGCTACCGCACGATTCGTCCCGTTCGACGACGAGCGCCGACGTGGCGTGTTCGCGATGCCGTGCGCAAGGGACTCGCCTTGGATCCGGCACTGAGCGAATCGCTCGAGCGCGCACTTCGCATGTGCCGGCTTCCTATCGTGGTTGGCGGCCTCGCGGCGCTCGGAGCCATTGGTCCTATCGCGATGGCGATGACGCGCACCGCAGATGAGTCGGCGATCTGTCGTGTGCGACCGGACGAGATCGCTGGTGTATGGAGCGCGCCGAAGCTCGTCGAGGTCTCGCGCGCGTTCGCAGCCTCAGGACTCCCATTCGCGCGCGATCAGCTCGACCGCGTGGTCCCGGCACTCGACGACTATGCTCGCAGATGGGCTACCGGGCAGGAGCGCGCGTGCGAAGACACGCGTATTCGCAAGACCTACGATGAGGCTACCCTCGCGTTGCGCACGGACTGCTTTGCTGCGCGGCGGCGAGAGCTCGGCGCAGTCGTCGGTCTTTTCGTCCATGCCGATGCCACGGTTGTCACCTCGGCCGTCGACGTCGTCGCCGCTCTGGACTCGCTCGATGCGACCAGAGTCGCCGCAGTAGGGCCGTCCGCCCATTTGCACAACTTGCGATCTGACCCCTCCAGCCCCACTGCTGGTCCGCCTATCCCGCGAGGCCGCGCTCGGCGACGATCGCAGCGTTCTTGGCGTCCGCGCGCTGGAGCGCCGGGCGCGCGGCGATTCGATCGAGGTACGCCGACACCTTTGCACTCGGCTCGAGCATCTTGAACCGCACCATGTAGCGTAGGGTGCCGCCGAAGATGACGTCTACCATCGAGAACATGTCGCCGAGCAGGTAGTCGCCCTGCGAGACGGCGTGATCAATCGTCGCGAGCATCGATGGGTGATCGCCCCAGCCCGCGTTGCCCGGGCGAAACTCCCAGTTCGCTGACCTCGCGAGTGACCCCGGCTCGATGACCGACGGTGCGTAGAATGCCCAGCGCAGGTACGTGCCGCGGCGCGGATCGTTGACGGCCGGTGCGAGGCGACCGAGTGCGTAGCGGTCGGCGAGGTAGAGGTTGATCGCGGCGGACTCGGTGACGACGGCATCGCCGTCGACGAGGACCGGGATCTTGCCCATCGGGTTCCTTGTGGCGACGTCTCCGCTCTTGTGCGCCCCCTTCGTGACATCGACATGGAGGAGCTCGTACGGCTCGCCAATCTCCTCGAGTGCCCACACGACGCCGGCAGCCCGTGTGAACGGGTGGTGATAGAGCTGAATCATGTCGGCATGCTACGCCGAGGAGGCGAAGTTTTGTCCGAGCAATGGCACGCGATGACCCAGCTGTTGCCGCAGATCCGCTACTGGATCAAGACGGGCTTTGTCGCGGCGAACAAGATCATCAGCGTGCACATCCCGAAGCTCTACTCGATCGTTCGCGGCAAGGCCGGCAAGAAGGTGGAGTTTGGCCTGCAATGGGGGATCTCGAGGCTGCGTGGTGGGTTTCTGCTGGCGAGAGTTGCGTCGGATCGCCGCGAGTTGGTCGAACCGTGGTGCGATGAAGAACACCTTGGTGAAGGAGAGAGCGCAGGTCGAAGCTGGTATCGGGACGGTGAAACATTCGAAGTATGGCTTCACAAAACCGGCGGCCCGCTCGGCACCGGCAATGGCGATGTGCGGCCAGCGCGCGGTACTCGGTTACAACCTGAACAAGGTTGTGCGCGGGTTGGCGAAGCGGAGAAAGATGGTCCTCGTTGGCTGAGTACCGCGTTTTCGGCGGCTTGAATTTCCGGGCAAGCTCAGATAGCAACGGAGCGCGACCTTCGAACCGGTCCGCGGTTACGATGATGCCGATGCACGATCGCGAGCACGCGATGACCGAGCCGGACCCGAATATCGGCCGGACGCTCGACAAACGCTATCGCGTGGACCGCTTGATCGGCCGCGGTGGAATGGGTGCGGTCTACGCAGCGCACCACGTCGGGCTCGACCGCAGGGTCGCCGTGAAGTTCATCCTCGGTAGCGACGCGAATGCCAGGGCAAGGTTCAAGCGCGAGGCGCGCGCCGCGAGCAAGATCGATCACGACCACGTCGTGCACATCTACGACGTCGGCATTGACGAGACCGGCGCCGACTTCATCGCGATGGAATTCGTCGAGGGCACCGATCTCAAACAGGCGCTCAAGGCAGGACCGTTCGAGCTGTCGCGTGCATTGCATGTCGCGAAGCAGGTCGTCGCGGGGCTCGGCGCCGTGCACGAAGCGGGCATCGTCCATCGCGACATCAAGCCCGCGAACATCATGCTGACCAACAGCGGCGAGCGTGACTTCGTGAAGATCATGGACTTCGGGATCTCGAAGGCCGTCGAACGCACGGGCACTGCGATCACGCTCGCGAGCCATGTCATCGGTACTCCGCAGTACATGGCGCCCGAGCAGCTGATGGGCCACGAAGCCGATCCGCGCAGTGACCTCTACTCGGCTGCGCTGGTGATCTACGAGATGCTCGCCGGCGCGCCGCCCTTCCACGGCGCCAACACCGATCAGCTCGTCGAGCGCACGCTGGCCGATCCGCCCAGACGCCTCGACGAGGTGAACCCGGCCCTCCCCATCGCGGTCGCGCGTGTCATCGACCGAGCCCTCGATAAGGTGCCGTCGCAGCGCTACCAGACCGCCGACGCGTTCCTCGCGGCACTCGATCTCGACGGGAATGTCGGCCGCCTCGAGTCGCTGACGGTCCCCGCTCGTCAAGCACGGAGCAGCGTTACCACGGGCCCGCAAACGCGACCGACGCAGGTGGAAGGGCGGCGACGGATCGCTGCGCCTACCGCACCATCAGCCCAACTGGATCCTGCCAGGACGCCTGCGAAGACCACGTCGCGCTGGCCCCTGGTCCTCGCCGCGTTGCTCATCCTCGGTGTGCCGCTCGGTGTGTTCCTCGCGATGCGCGGCAACGGCGCGCCGTCCGCACCACAAGCCCTGCCTCGACGCATCGCGCTCGCGGTCGACGACGCCGCGGTCGCACCGCCGAGCGCAGCGGACGCGCAGCTTGCAGTGGTGGCCGACGGCAACAGTGCCGAGCCCGTGGCGCCACAACCACCGAAACCGCCACGGCTGCCACCGTCGTCGCATCGCACGACACCGTCCGTGCCGCGCGACGCAGGGGTGGCCGGAGCCCTTGCGAAACCCTTGAACCGGGCCCCCACGAACCGGGCGGAGTCATGCCTGTGTGAGCTCCGCGACTCGGAAGGCTACACCACGCAGGGCTGCCGCGCGCTCGCGTCGAAGGAGACGTGCAGTTGCGGCGGCCGCGGCGTCAGTTTGCTGTGTCGCGTGCCCTGGCGCGTCGACGAAAACGACACGCGCTACTGCGATCCACCGAACGACGTCTGGTCTGGCGTGAAGAGCCGCGACAAATGCAGCGGGTTCGATGGGTGGGGAACCGAGCAGAGCGCACAGATCTGGTGCCAGCACTGTGCGTACGGCACGTTCGCGTATGCGGGGAAGCAAAATGGCGACCCGTGCGCAGGCTATTCAGGCACCACCGGAAACTGGGAAACCGGAACACTCTACAAGTGCGGCAAGCTGCCAGAGAAGGACTGGCGCTGACGTCCCATATCATCCCGCCGCCGCGCCGAACGTTCTTGCCGAACACCCTACTGGCAAAATCCATACACGTCATCGGCGCCGAAGCGCTGGGCACTACTGCTCAAAACACAGGACGGGCAGGAGCCGCGAACACCCGGCCGCCGGCCCGCCGTAGTGGCGATCCCACGAGTCCGTCGGATCGACCTTCAACCCGTCGACCGCCGCGCTCGATGATGTCCAGCTGTTGCACGAACGCGAAGGTGTGCCCGGAGCGCGGCCACCCGTCCATGCGGCGAGCACCTCGACCGTTCCATCGATATGGCGATCCGGCCCCGTGACGAGGTTCCACGTCGCGAGGTCCGCGGCGATGTTCATGATCGCGATGCCGTCGGGACGCACCCACGTGGCTCCGGTCAGCGAGAAGCGGTCGGCCGCCGCCTCCGTCTCGGTGGACAAGAACGCGAGGTAGCTACCGGGTAGACCGGCCGCACTTGCTTCGCTTGCGCACAAGCTGTCTGCAGCCACCCGGCCCATCGAGGCGTCGAATCGGCCGCCCGTCACGAATACGTTGCGTCCGGTCGTCGTCGGCAACGTGATCGATGCAGTGCGATCGACCCCGAGACACATGACGCGACCAGTCCCGACGACATATCCATTGAACGAGTGCCTACCGATCTGTGATGACAGGCCGCCAAGCCGGCACGGCATGGACGTCGTGCCGGTGTTGTAGGTGCCATTGGCCGCGGTTGCCGATACAACGTTCGACAAGCCGACATCGTCGCCACTCTCGGTCAGGCGCGCCGGGTACACGAGCTGACCCGCAAATAGGTCCGTGACCGATGCGGCGAACGGGTTGCCATCGCGGCGGATCCAGCCCGCAGCGACACCGAGGCGATCGATCGCGTTTTCGCCGAGCCCCGAGACCAGGGCCACGTACGTCCCCGGTAGGCCGGCCGACGCGGCACGTGCCGCGCATTCCGCATCTGCGCCTGCGACGCCAACCGCGCACAGATCGATCGTCGTCGACGTCGTGAACATCAGGTTGGGAGGATTCGCGGCGTCGGCGTCCGCCCCCACGTCGGAGCCGAGGTCACCATCGCGTGGTGGGTCGCTCGGCGTGCCCTCGAAGCCGAGGCGACAACCGGCGACCAGGGCCGCTATCGCGTACTCACGCAGCAACGACTACGAGCATAGGCTGCGCTCGGCGTCGAGGCCAGCGCAGCGGAGTCACCTGCGGGCGATCGCTAATAGGCTGTCCGGCTCGGGCATCCTCGCCGGGTACACGCTCGCATGCGAGGTCACGGCACGCGCAGCACGGCGAAGTGCCGGTAATCGGAGGCGCCGGCCGGACGCGGATCGCGATGCTCGACATTTCACGTCAGCGGAGCGGACGTCCCCTCTATCGCCCGGTGGCGCCACCTCGCGAACGTGGCCGCGATCTCCGCGGGCGGCTTCCACACGTGCGCGGTCTCCAAGACCGGCGCAACGTCCGAGTACCCGGCTGTCGTCACCGATGTGATGTTGTCGACGCTGTGATAGAGCGGATCCGCTTCGGGCGCGAGCGGCACCACGACCGCGCTGAGGTGATCGAGCGTCGTCGTCTGGGCGAGGCCATCGCGCACCTGGAACGAGATCGTCATCGGACCTGCGCCACCGTCGAACATGTAGAGCGACTGCCACGGTCCTGGCTGACCGGTGGCGATCGACTCCGTACCACCGAGGCCGCGCTGGACGCCATCCGTTACCTCGAGCGAGGTGAACGGAGAGGATGCGTCGGCTCCGATGTCCCCGCTGTCTCCGCTTTCCCCAGCGTCATCTCGGCTTTCGAATGCAATCCGACCACAACTCACCATCAACAGGCATGCCGCGATCCGATACATTCGTATGCAATCATAGCTCGGCGAACCAGTACGCCGCTTGTATGGCGTGAGCGTATGGCTCCGAGTGCTTCTTCTGCGCTTGTTGGCACGCGCAGTCGGCGGCACGTCGGTCGACTACCCGCGAATGTTGGTACCGAGAAAGTCGTCCACATCGGGAGCATCTCGTTCTGTGACAAGTGATGATCCGATCGTGAAGTCGAGGCGAAGCCATGACGAAAGCCCCCCCGGCAACGGTCCGCTAGCGGGCATCTCGATCCTTTTACTGGAGGATGATCGCGACACCATCGAGCTGGTTGCCGGGTCCTTGAAAAAACTTGGCGGGACTGTCCGCACTGCGACATCCGCCGCGGCTGCCCTCGAAATCCTCGCTGCTTGGCGCGCGGACGTGATTCTCTGCGACCTGCACCTCCCTGAGGCCGACGGTTACGCGTTCCTCGCGAGGCTACGTGCCAACGGAACAGATCCGTTGACTCCAGTGATCGCGATCAGCGCGAGCCACCCTGTCGTCGAACGTGAACGTGCGCTCGCTGCGGGCTTCGCCGACTACATCGTGAAGCCGAGCCGGATCGCCGAGACCGCAGCGGCAATCACGCGGATCGCCAATCGCGCCTGACCTAATGCCGTCGTGACGGGGACGATTTCGCAGGACAATTGCTCGCATCCCTACGCGCGCTACGACGAGCACGCAGAGGGCACACGCGGCCGCTTGGACAGGACACCGAGCTCGGGGCCACGCACGCGGCGAGTACAACCCCTACAACAACCAACCATCGCAGCATGGCAGCGACAGTAGCGCGATCAGATCCCGAACTGCAGCCCGATCGAGTGGTCCGCGCCGAAGCCGTTGTTGCAGTTCGGTGAGAGGCCCGAGAGGGCGCTAACGTTAGCCGGGAGCGCGGATAGGTCAGTCACCTCGTCGCGTCTTGCGCTCGGAATCCGCGAAGCTTCCAGTTCAGAAGCGTCTTGTCCGCGGTGATCAGAGCGAGGCCGCGCAGAATGGATGTCGCAACGAGCATTCGATCTGCCGGGTCGGCGTGCGAGTCGGGCAGCTCAGCCGCAGAGATCCCGATCTCGCCGTCCAGAGGGTTAGAGGCATGGCCGCGTCACCATGTAGAGGTTGAAGTTTCCGGGTTGCACGGGACCATCCGAAGTGAACACGAGAAACTGTCCGTCCTTCGAGATCTCCGGGTCGGCCTCGTTGAACGACGGCGACGTGAACGACATCAACTCGGGTGGCGCGAACGGCGCACTGCGCGTCGGTCGCGTCGCGCTGTACAGCTCGTAGTCACCCGTGCGGGTGCTTTCGTAGTAGATCGTGAGCCCGTCGGCACTGATCGTCGGCCAACCGTCGAGGCTCGACGAGTTGAGCTCCGGGAATGGCCCCTGATCCACGTACTCGCCACCCACGAGTACGGCCCTGCCAATATCTTCCTCGAGCGGCAGCGCGTAGCTGTAGACCATCTCCTGCAGGTCGGCGGTCACGCTCGGGCCGCTGATATCGATGCCCCTCAACGACGAGACCTCCGATGGAGGATCCCAGTCCGCCGCGATCGACCCACGCGAGGCCTTGAACACCTGCCGCCCGGTGGCGAGACGGTCGGTCGAGAAGTACATCGACAAGCCGTCGGCGAGCAGATGGGCGGCGCCCTCGACGGCGCCGGTATTGAGAGTGTCCAGCGCCCGGGGGGCGCCAAATGGCTCTGCCGTCGTCGTTCGTTGCGCCTCGTACAGGTCCGCGTTGCCCGAGCGGTTACTCTCGAACACGAGCACGAGCGTGTCGCCGCTGATCGTCGGCGACCAGTCGGTGTCGCCGCTGTTGACGGGCCCTGGCACGATCGCAGGTGTGCTGCACGCTCCGAACGTGCACAAGCGAGCGTCGGCACTGCTGTCCGTCGCGCTGCCGGCGTCGCGCTCGCCGCTGTCGAACGCGACACGTCCGCACCCGGCGAGTACCGTCAGAACCAGCACACCGCGCACCCACCGAGTCTACGCTGGTCCACCCGTGATCTGTTCGGAGAGAACTTCTTTGGCCACCTTCGAGACGGAGCGGCTCTGGATCGGCCACCGCGACGTACCAGGCGACCAGCACGGCGCTACAGGATCGGGGCATCGATGCACGAACCGATGTCGAAGATCATGAACGCCAGCACCTTCTCCTGGGGGCTCATCATCGCGACGTCGGACGTGCAGCCACCAGAGGGGAACGCGAGACTTGCGTTCGAGCTGTCGCCCGAGGCGACGTGAATGTCGGAGAACACGACGCGCCCGCATCGCATGTCTTCCGGTTGCTCGAGCGGTGTGGTGTACGAGAGGTACTGGACCGACGGTTCGTTATTGGCAGTGGTGTCGAGGAAGATCCAGCGATCGGCGATCAGCGTGTCCACCGCTCTGACGGTGTGTTGCGCGGCGGTGATCGCGATCTTGCCGAGCGTCGTCGACGCCGCGACATTGAGTAGCCACTGAGCGAGGTCGGCGCCCTTCGGCTTGCTCTGGTCGATGTCCGCGGTGATCGAGTTGAGATCCGGGAGGCTCACGCGCGTCATCACCGTTGGCCACGGCGTCGGCGCGGCATCGATCCAGATATTGTGCCAGTGCGAGGCGAATACGCGCCCGCCGAGATCCGTAAACTCCTTCATCGCCTGAAGCGATCCCGTTGGCTTCGTCCCCGGGTTACGGCCACCCTCGCATGACAGGAAGACGATGTCGTAGTTGTCGAGGCTATCCAAGTCTGTCCACAGCGTCGCACCGGCCGCGAACGCGGCACCGCCGCTGGCGACGTCGAACTGGTCGGTGCCGCCGTTGCCCGCGTACAGGTGGAGGCGGCCTGTTCCCGACGAGCTCGTGATCTCCGAGTCATCCAGGCCGATCTTGCGAAGCAGACACTCGAGCGCATCGGCACCGCCGGTCGACAGGGCCATGCGCGGGATATCGCCCTCGCTGGTGTTCTTCGGCAGGCGCGTTTGTTCGGCGAGCAGCGGGAGCGCCTGGCACGCCGCTACGTTCGGGATCGTGATCTGCCGACGCCAGCGTCCGACCTGGATCACGAGTGGAACGTCGGCGGTCGCGGGGACGTTCGTCAGCGTGAAGTTCCCTGCGGTATCGGTCGTGGTCTTGACCAGCGGTGTGCCCGACAAGATCGTATCGCAGCGATCGCACCCCAGCCCGGTCGGCAGCGGCTGTACGGGACTGTTCGGGACGTAGACCGTGACGTTGTAGAGCGGGAGCGTGCCGTTTGGCGCGTACACCGTGCCGGTAATGGTCGTGTCCGGGAGGCCCTTCGATGCGCAGTCGACGAGCGCGCACTCGAGCCCGACACACGCCGGCTCTTCCACGTAACACATGCCGTCATCTGCGCAGAGCCGTCCGGGACCACAGTCCGTGCTGCCGGGCGTGCATGGACATGCGAGATCGGTAGCGGGATCGCACTCGCCATCCGGACTTCTGGAACCACATGCTGCGACGAAGCCCAAGACGACCACGAGCATCGGGGCAGAGACCCAAGTAGACGTGCGATCCGACATGAAAACCTCCGAGGAGCCCAACTATGCCAGGTCTCGGGCTCGCACCGCGTTGAAACCGCGCGGCGGTCCAGATGGTGTGCGGCCGGCTACTTGTGCCGCGCGAGCGGGCGAATTCATCGTACGACGTCCGCACGCTTCAGAACCGAGATGCCAGATCCGCGAGCTCGAGCGGCAGACGATTGGCGCGTTCGTGATGGCGTTCGGGCTCGATGTACAGACGACGATGGAGAACGCGTCCGCAGTGATCCTCGCGTTGCGAACACGGTAGCATCGTGATGATGGCCATCCGCGTGTGCTTGTTTGTTCTTGCGAGCCTTCCGGCGATCGCAGCAGCGGAACGCGGCCACATCGGTGCAGCGTACGGCGCTGCAAGTGCGGAGCTGGCGACCGCGGGCGCGATCGCGATCCACGCCTACACCGCATCGTCGCCGGGCGAGGGCGTCGGGCTCGCGGTGAACTTTCTCCCGGTTGTAGTCGGCGTCGGGACGGGGGTGCTCGCGGAGATGAATGCTCTCGATGCACGTCCAGCGCTTGGCGTGCACGGCGCAGTGATCGGCGGGCTGCCCTTGATGGCGTTAGGTGCCGCGATCCGATAAGTCGATCGATTGCGTAGGCGTAGACGTAGGCGTAAGCGAGCTGGGAATTGTTCCGGCTTCGCGAATCTTCGACGACAACTCAATTCCGGCACACGCGTGTGCTCGCCTACGCCTACGCTTACGCCGACGCGAGGCGAACGAGTTGTTCATTCGCGGGCCCTTAGGTGCCGCGATCGATGGTCGCGGCGCAACGAGCGGCGCGAGGTTCGGTGCCGCGGCCGGCGCGCTGGGAGTACTCGGCGCTGTCGGTGGTGCGTACTTCACCGCGACGAGGGTCGACACGATTACCGAGAGCACGGCAGTCATCGCGGCGCCATTCGTCGGCGCCCTCGGCGGCGGTCTCACGTTCGCGGTCGTGCACTTCTTGGACGACGAAGGTCCCAGCTCGACCGGCAGGTTGCTCCGCTACGCGGGCGCGGGGATGCTGGTCGGGACGGTCGGAAGCTTGATCTACGCGTTCCCCGATCGCAGCGACAGGACGTCCTCGCAGCTTGCACCGCTCGTCACGCGCACGGGCCAGGCGACGATCCTCTCGTTCGGCGGTGTGTTCTAACTCGCGAGCGGCGCGCCGACAGCTGCCGCTGCGCGGGTTCGGCTCCCCCGATGTCACAACACGCGGGTCGGGATCTCATCGAACGTCCACGAAGCGCGACGAGTCTCGACGCCTGCCTCGACCGCCGCGACCACGCGTTCCTCTTCCAGAATCTTTGCGTGCGCCACCTCCCGCACCCAAGCACCGACCGTCGCCAGGGGCGTCGCCGGTCGGACGCGCTCGAGCTCGAGCGCCATCTCCTTGGCCGAGCGAAACCGATGCGCGCTGTCGCGCTGCAATGCTCGCATTGCGATCGGCGCGAGTGGTGCGATCTCGTGCATCCGCGGCTCCCATCCCTTGGGTCGCGACGCGGCGAGGTAATCGAGCGGATTCTGGATTTCCTGTCCCATCGCGGCCGTGTAGACGGCAAGATCGGTCTCGCCAGCAAACAGGGGCGCGTTGGTGAGCAGCTCCCACAGCACGATGCCTGCGGCAAACACGTCCGTCCTGGGCGTCAGCGGCCGGTTCGTCAGCTGCTCCGGCGCGGCATACCCGAGCTTGCCCTTGAACTCGCCGGCACGTGCGCTCTCGATGTTGCCGCGTGCGGTCGCGACGCCAAAATCGATCACGCGAGGCAACCCGCCGACTCCGACAAGAATGTTCTGGGGCGAAACGTCACAGTGCACGATATGGAGCTTGCGGCCGTCCGCATCGACGACGACGTGCGCCGCGTGCAGCCCACGCAGGACGCCGGCGAGCACGGGGATCGCGAACCGCACATCGACGAACCGTTGCTCGCTACGCAGCTGCCGCAAGAGATGGGTGAGCGATGCGCCCTTGACGTACTCCATGATGACGAACACGTCGCCGTCCTGTGCGATGACGTCGAGCGTTGGCACGACATTGAGGTGCCGGATCCGCGACACCGTGTGAGCCTCTTCGATCAGCATCGTCACGAACCGGCGATCGCCCGCGAATGCTGGATGAAGGCGCTTGATCGCAACGACGCGAGAGAATCCGAACGAGCCCTCGACGACCCCGATGTGAACCGACGCCATGCCGCCGCGCGCGATCGTATCGTGGAGCACGTACCGCTCGGTGCGCTGGAGCTCAAACGGGGCGGCAGACGGACTACTGTCGATGCCGCTCGTCATGTAGCGATGGTAGCAGCAGCTCGTGCCCGGCTGCGGTGTTGAACCTGCGCCCCAGAGCTCGTCTGAGATGGCTTTGCCGCACCGTCTGAAATGCTAGTGTGGCGGGCGTGCGTGTATCGGCAACCACGTTGATGTTCGGTGACTGGCGATGTCGCCTGGCTGAGTGGGGCGGGTTGGGGATCGTGATCGAAGGCCTTGACGGCGCGGGGCCAACGCCGGCGGACTACGTCAACGAGGTCCTTCTCACCTCGGAGCATCGCGATGCGTTCTTCGCGCTCATCGAACGCGTCGGGCTGGTGGTGTGCAAGAACGTCGGTGGTGACGACGCGCTCCACCGCAGCGTCCGAGCTAAATCGAGCCGCGGACGGCTATCCCAGGGCGAGTACTTCCACCACGACGGCTGTGCGGGTCCGACCAAGCCGCGCGTCGTCGAGATCCGGTGCCCATATCAGGAAGTCGAGCGGCACACCGTCACCGCGATAGCCCCGTTTCCCGAGGTCGTGCTCGCCATGCTCCACGAGTTGCCCGCATGCCTGCGCAGTGACGAGCTCGCGGTGAACGACGACGAGATCGCCGAAACCGGCGACTGGCATCATCTTCAGGGGAGGATCAACCGAGCGGTTCGTCGCTCTCTCGCCGCCGAGGAGCAGCGAGCCTACCTTCGCGCGGTGGATATTCGCGTCGGCGCGTACCGCGAGCCGTGGGAGATGGGAGAGAGTCGGTTTGTCGCCAACTCGAACCTCGTGCGCACGATGCAGCATCGTCGGGCGTATCTCGAGCCGCACACCGGGAAGCGTCCGAACGGCAGCCTGGTCAAGCGCTGGCCAGCCGAGGCGGGCGACGCGATCGACCGCGAAGCTTGCGAGCTCGGCACGGATCGGTAGTCGTGAGTAAGCCTGCCATCAACTGACGCTTGCTGTTGATGATAGTACGTCGTCGACGAGGCCGATCCGCATTGGAGGTAGCACGCGGCTCGGCATCGGCGTCGGCGGCCGCAGTGGCTTGGGCACCGTGAAGACCATGGCATTGAGCGCGTGTGCGCCAGCGACAACGTTTTGACGATCAGCGGACGCCGACGCCGAGCTTGGCGCGCGTCTGCAACCAGCGCGGGTGGCCGATCGCGCGGATCAGGTGCTCGACCCCGTCGTTACGGGCGCGGGCCCCGGCGACGATCACGGCCGCGTCGCCGCCGAGCAGGAGCGCGGCGCGATCGGCGTTGCGCTCGCACACCGCGATGTACGCGGCGTTGTCGAGCGCCTGCACCGGCAGGTTCGCGAGCAGACCCTCGAGCCGCGTGCGCAGCTTCACGGGCAGAGCGCCCTTGACCGCATCGTCATGCGCGCGCTGCACATCCTCGTCGACGAATGCCGACACAGCTTCCTTGAGGGCCGGCGTACCGAACAGGCGCACCACGGAGGTGAGCAGACGCGTGGCGTCACGCGGCGGCAGACCGGCGAACGCGAGGTGCTCTGGCTTGGTCAGCTCGACACCACGCGCGAGCAGCGCACGGATCTCGGCGTCGGGCGGCGGCGTGGCTTCGGTCGTCATGCGGCGACCGAGTACGAGCACCGGCGTGGCCGCGGCGACCACGGTGACATCGGCCTCTGTATCGGCGAAGTACAGCATCACCGCGCCGGCACCGAGCGCGGTGGTCAGGCGCGGGAACATCGAGACGGCCGGGGCCTTGCTCGCTGACGGCAGACGCTTCGCACCGGCGCAGCCGGCACGGGTGAGCGAGTCCTCGAGATCGGGCCACATCAGGGCGGCGGCTTCGCCGAGCGTCGCAGCGATCGATGCGAGCGGATGCTCGTCGCTCACGATCAGCGACGGATCATCGACGACGGCCTTGTAGGGCTCGTCATCGCGAATCGCGTACGGCTTGTTGATCTGGAGGAACGCACTCTGGTGCACGTCGGGCGAGTGACCGCTCGCGACCGCGAGCTCGAGCGTGGCGCGCCCTGCATCGAGCTTGTTCTGGCGCCGCATCTCGTCGGCCCACGCAACCAGGTCAGACAGCGCACCGGTCGCGTGAGCGATCGCTGCGAGGTGACCCGCGATCGCGTCGCGCCGGCTCGGATCGTCGGACTGCTTCGCGAGCTCGACGAGCAAGCGGCGCGCGTTGGTCGCACCGTCGCTGTCGGGCGCGAGGGTGACCGCACGCTCGAGCGCTGGAATCGCCTGCCGCGTGTCGCCGCGCTGCGCGCGTGCGTGACCGAGGCGATAGGACAGCAGGGCACGGTGCGAGGTCTGGTTCGGCGCGAACCGATCGTCCTTCGCGGTCAGCAGGCGCGTGAGCATCGACGCTGCAGCCTCGACATCTGACTGATCGAACGCGAGTTGCGATGCGAGATCGACGGCGTCGACATCGTACGGATCGGATTCGACTGCACGCTCGGCCGCCTGGCGCGCGCGGAGCTTGTCGCCCACGGCCATGTAGTCGTGCGCTGCACGCAGGTGCCGCGCGGCACGGTCGGCAGCGGTCGCACCGAACGCGGCCATCAGCTCCGCGGTGCGCGCCGAACCGGCGAGGTCACCGGTCCGGTTCTGGATGTCGAGCAGCTTCTCGAGGAGCGGGACGTGCTTGGCGTCGAGCGGTTGCGCCGAGGCAACCGCGGCCGCAAAGCAGGTGCGCGCACGCTCGTTGTCCTCGAGCATGCGCAGCGCCATGTCGCCGAGCGCCTCGAACAGCTTGAGCCGTTCTGCCGGATCCTCGGTCGCCGTGGCCTGACGCGTGAGGAGGTCGGCGGCCTTCTTGTGGTCGCCTTGCTCCATCGCGATCTCGGCGAGCGCTTGCAGCGCGGGCGCGTAGTTCGGCTTGAGCTCGAGTGCACGCTCGTACAGTGCGGGCGCCTTCTCGGGACGCAGCGAGCGAATCTCGGCGAGCGCCGCGTGATAGAGGCCCTGCGCGATCTCGCTCGGATAGCGAGCCGCATCCTCGTGACCTGCGAGCGGCGACAGGTGCAGTGCCGACTCGCGCCAGCGCCGCGCCTTGTAGCGGTTCTCGCCGAGCGCGAGCTTGATGAGCAGGTGTCCGCGATGCAGCCGGTCCGCAGCGACGAGCGTCTGGAACGCATCCTCGTCGCGGCCGAGCTTCTCGTGCGCGGTCGCGAGTCGGCGATGCAGATCGGCGACCAGCGCGCCGGGTGCGGCGGCCAGTGTCGTCCCGGCGAGGATCTCGCGCAGGAACGCCTCGAGGTCCGTCCAGCGCACGGCATCGGCGTAGAAGTCTGCCAGCGCGACGATCGCCGGGATGTGATCGGGAACCGTCCCGAGCGCCTCGAGCAGGCGACGCTCGGCCGCGGGCTCGACGCCAGCGGCACGCGACAGCGCCGCAAGCTGCGTGAGGATGCGCGCCTTCTCCGGCGGCGTCAGCGACTCGTCCTCGAGCTTCTTCTCGAGGATGTGCTGCGCGGCCTCGGCATCGCCACCCTTCTCGGACAGACCCGCGAGCGCCCACGTGGCTTCCGCGTGATACGGCCGCAGCGCGAGCACGCGCTCGTACGCAGCATGCGCCGCCGCGGTGTCACCGACGCGCTGCTGCAGGACATCGCCCGCGGCCATCAGTGCCGCGATCGTGACGTCCTCGTCCTTCGCGCTGTCTGCTTCACGCAGCTTGGCATCGGCGAACGCACGCGGATCCTCGTCGGGAGACGCGAGCTGTGCGAGCACGGCAAGCGCGGTCGGATGCTCGGGCACGAGTGCAAGCGCCTGCTCGATCGCAGTGCGCGCACCCGCCTTGTCGGTCTCGTCATTGCGCAGCTGCGCGAGCCGGATGTAGAGCACGGCGAGATCGCCGCGCGACGGGCCCTTGGCGGGCGGTGGCGGCGGTGGTGTGGATGCGGGCGGTGGTGCGGTGGTGCGACCCGGACGTGCGCCGAGCGGAGAGCTCGTCGGGCGCGCGGGACGCCGCGGCGCGGCCGCAGGCTTGGGCTCGACGGGGTCGGGCGGCGCATCCTTGAGCTGCTCGGCGAGGAGCGCGATGCGGCCCTCGAGGATCGATGCAGCCTCGCGCGGGCGACCGGCCTTCGTGAGTGCAGCGACCATCTGATCGGCAAGCGCTGCGTCCTCGGGCGCGACGGTGCGCGCATGCTTGAGCGTGGCCGCCGCCTCTTCGGGCGAGTCGAGCCAATCCATCAGCACACTCGCGCGCCGTGCGAGCAGCTGTGCGCGCTCTGTCGGTTCACGCGACAGCGCCGCGCGACGGCGCAGCACATCGGCCAGCTCGTTCCAGCGCCCTTGCGCCAGGTACAGCTCGTCGAGCTTTGCCCAGCCTTCGACGTCGTCGGGCCAGGTCGTGGTGATGAGCACGTACGCCTCGATCGCGCGCTCGGGCAGCTCGAGCTCCTGCACGTAGATGCGAGCGATCTGGTGCGTCGCGGCACGCGACTCCTCGGACCCCTCGGCAATCTCGTTGAGGCGCTGGAGCGTCTCGATCACCTTGCTCCAGCGGCCGACCGCGCCGTAGAGCGTGGCGACCTGCTGCAGGATCGCGATGTCGGTCGGCGCGAGCAGGCGCAGCCGCTCGAGCGCATCGAGTGCATCGTGCGAGCGCTGCAGCTTCTCGGTGTAGATACCGGCAAGCTCGCGCAGCAGCTGCGGACGCTCGGCTTCGGGCGCGGCCGTGCCGAGGCGCGGATCGGTGCGCTCCTCGAGCGAGGCAGCAAGCTCGACCCAGCGGCCCTCGCCGCGATACAGCTCCTCGAGACGCGCACGCGCGGCGATGTCGTTCGGCAGCATGCCGAGGATGCGGCGTAGCTGCGCCTCGGCGTCGCGCGGTTTCTTCTGCTCGGTGCGGATGGTCGCGACCTCCATCAGGAGATCCGCGGCAGAGAGGGCGGTGTCGGCCTCCTCGGCCATTCCCTCGTAGAGGTCGGCGAGGCGATCCCACGCCTTGTGCTCTTGCGCCATGCGCATGAGGCGGGCGCGGACATCGGCATCGCCCTGCGGGGTGCGCCGAGCCTGCGCGAACGCACGCGACAGCGCGTCGAACGCGCGCGAGATGTCCTTGCCACCGGTCTCCCACACCTCGGAGGCGCGATAGAGCCAGCGCAGGCGAGCGAGCGAGTCGGGTGCGGGCAGGCTCTCGTACGCAACGGCGAGCTCTTCCCACGGTGTATCGAACGCGCGATTGGGCAGCGCCGGCAGCGGCGCGCGGCGGACCGGCGCCTGCGCCTTCTTCGGCAGCGGCGGCGGTGCGCTCATGCGGCGCGCACGCGGGCTGGCCGCGGTGATCTGCGGCGGGCGCGGCGGCGGCGGCGGCAGCTTGGAGCCCGGCGCGCCCGGCGGCGGGGGACGCGGCGGCATCACCATCTTCGCGATGTCGGCGGCACCGAGGTGCATCGTCGAGTTCTCCTGCGCGAAGTCAGCATCGGCCTTCTGCTTCTCGCCGCGCTTGATCGACTCGGCCTTGAGCGCCATCGTGTGCGCGGCGAGCTCGACGTCCTTGAGATCGAGCGGCTGCGTCGAGTCGCCGATCGACAGCATCGACTCCTCGTCGACGGGCTCGGTGGATGCCCGCATCGGCATGCGCACGCCCGGCAGCGGGCTGCCACCCATCGCACGAGCTGCCGCTGCGGCAGCCTCGGCAACCGCGGTCTCGTGCTGCACCCACGCGCCTTGCGGCTCGGCCTTCGGCGTCTTGTCCGCATCGCGGTACTTGCCGATCACGCGCGCGAGGCGCCACAGATGCGACGTGGTCTCGGCATCCTCGGGCGACAGCAGCAGCGCGACCAGGTGCGCACGGAATGCACGCGGCGCGTCCTTGAGCTGCTCCTCGATCGTCTGGGCCTTGCGGCGCAGCAGCTCGACGCGCTTGGCAGTTGTCGGCGCGCGCTCGATCAGCGACGTATCGACGGACACGACCTCGGTCCACGCCCGGGCCTTCGGCGCGAACGTGTTGAGTGCAACGCGAACCTCGTCGCGATCCGGTCCCCACGAGAAGGCCGACAGTGCATCAGCCACCGCGGCCTTCGCGTCATTCGCGCGCTCGTCGTGAATCTTGGCCCGGCGCAGGTAGAGGTCGACCTTCTCCTGCGGCGCGGCCGCGTCGAGCGCGATGTCGAACGCCTCGAGCGCCTGTTTCCAGATCGGTTTCTGATCGATCTCGGCCGCGAGGCGCTCTAGCTCGGCCAGCAGCGTCGCATCGCGCGGGGCCGCACCGAGCGCCTCGGCGATCGTGGCGACCGCGCGGGACTTCTCGCCGAGCCGGCGCTCGCACAGGTTCGCGAGCTCCTTCGATAGCGCGACGAACCGCTCGGGCTCCGCTGGGCCATTGCCGCCACCGGACGCGATCAGCCGCTTGCGCTCGTCGACGATCACGTCGGCAAGCTCGCGCCACAGGCCGTAGCCCTCGGCGGCGCGCCGGACATCGGCGAGCGTCTGCTCGTCGGGCGCTTCGTCGTGCGCGCGACGCCACCAGCGAAACGCGCCCTTGGGATCGGCGAGCTTGTCGGCGGTCGCAGCGGCGATGCGCTGGACGTAGTTGCGGCGCTGCTCGGCGTGATGCGGCTCGTCCGAGGCCTCGCGGCTCGGCACGCGCGCCAAGGTTCGCTCGAGCATCGCGACATGCTCTTTCCAGCGACCGAGCTTGGCGAGCAGATCCGCGGCAGCGGCGAGCGCTTCTTCCTGGTCGGGGTCGAGCTCGAGCACGCGCTTGAACGCCTGCAGCGCGCGCGTCGGGTTACCGAGGCGATCGCGGCAGATGAAACCGATCTCGAGCCCGCGCGAGATCTTGCGCGTCGGATCCGGCGACAAGTACATCTCGCGCTCGGCGATCCGTACGGCGCCGTCGAAGTCGCCACGCGCCTCGTAGAGCCGGCGCAGTGCGGTGTGCGCTTCGAGGTGATTCGGGTTGATGTCGCGCAGCAGCCCGTCGAGGATCTTGATCGCTTCGCCCGGCGCGCCGAGCTTCTGCTCGAGGATCTCGGCTTGCTCCATCGTGAGCTCGGCCGCCTTCTCGCGATCCTCGGGGACGTTGTACGAAAGCAGCACCGGAATCTCGCGACCGAGAATGTCGGCGAGCTCCTTCCACTTCGAGCTGGTGCGATACAGGCGCGCGAGCGCGACCAGCGCATTGCGATTGCGCGGCGTCAGCTCGAGGACCCGGTGCCACGCCTTCGTCGCGCGCACGGGTTCCTTGATCTGGCTGTCCATCACCATCGCGTAGCGCTCGAGCTCGAGCGCGCGCATCGCGGCCTCGGGCGTGCCAGGCGCCGGCAGCGGGCGACCACCGTCCATGCGCTCGAGGACCTGCGCGAGATCAGGCCAGCGCTCGGCGCGCTCGTAGAGCCCGGCGAGCGCCGCCATCGCGTCGGGATCCGACGGCGACGTGCGCAGCGTCTGCTCCCAGCGATCGAGCGCGACCACATCGTCCTGTCGGTCGCTCGCCATCTTCGCGAGCCGCTTGAGCAGCTTCGCGCGCTCGGCGGGGCTGCCCGACGACGCTGCGTGATACTCGAGCGTCTGCTCGAGGCGCGGGTCGTGTGCCTTCTCGAGCACGCGCTCCATGCGATCGAGCGCATCGCGGTCGCCCGGCAACAGCTCGAGCACTGCACTGCACGCGTAGACCACGCCGTCGACATCGGCGAGCCGCGTCTCGTAGATCGTACCGAGCCGGCGCAGCGTGGTGAGCCGCTCCGAGCGCTTCGCGACCGGCCACTCCTTCGGCGCATCGCTTGCCTTGCCGGCCTTGCGCGCCGACTCCTCCAGGCGCGCGAGGTCGAGATCGAGCTGGCGGCGCAGCGTGTGCGCGAGGCCGGCGTCGTCGCCCTCCTTCTCGTAGAGCTCGGCGAGCGACTTGATCGTCGCGTCGTCCTCGGGATTCTCCTGTAGCACCTGCTCGTAGAGCTCGATCGCGCGACGTGGCTCGAGCTGACGCTCGCGATACGTCTGCGCCATCTTCTTGAGCGACTGCATGCGCGTGATCGGATCACCGGCCGACGCGACCTCGTGCTCGAGGCTCTGCACCAGCTGCTCCCACATCTTCGAGCGGGCGGTCAGGCGGCGTAGCGCTTCGGAGACCTTGCCCGAGCCGGGCTCGAGCTCGCTGATGCGCTGCCACGCTTCGATGGCGCGCGGGATGTCGCCCATGCGCAGCTCGGCGAGCTGAGCAATCTCCTCGAGCCGGCGCACCTGATCGTCGGGCGCGGCGCCCGCCTCGCGTGCATTGTCGAGGGCGAACTCGTAGAGGTCGATCAAGCCGCGCCAGTCGCGCCGCTCGCGGAAGTGATCGACGTAGCGTGCGAGCGCTTCGTCGTGGGTCGGCGACACACCGAGCGCCTGGTGCAGCAGCTCCGCGGCGCGATCGCGATCACCGAGGTGCTCGCGCGCGATCGTGGCAAGCTCGAGCAGCTCGGCGACGAGCACGTCGGTGTGAACGTTGGGATCCTGGCCGAGCGCACTGATCTCGGCCTCCATCAGCTCGGACAGCCGCTCCCACTGCTGATCGTCGCGAAGCAGATCCTTGAGCTCGCGCGAGACCTTGCTGCCAGGTTGTTCGTACGCGATCAGCTCCGACAGCACCTCGATCAGCGCGTCGCGATTCTTGAGCTGGTTGCGATACAGCGCGGCGCGCCGGCGCAGGACCTCCATGCGGTCCGCGGGCTCGGTGACCACCAGGGTACGGTGGCGCAGGATCCGGTCGAGCTCGTCCCACTGCGATGTCTCGGACAGCGCGCTCTCGAGCGCCTGCGACGGCTGCTTCGCGTTCGGATCCACACCGACGGCTCGGCGCAGGTAGTTGATGCCGGTCTGATCGTCGCGCGTCGCCATCCGCTTGCGGCCGAGCTCCACGAACAGCTCGCCCGCCTTGTGACGGTTCTGGCCATCGCGGAAGCCCGGTGTGGCGTAGACATCGGCGAGCGCCTCGGAGATGTCGACGTTCGTCGGATCGAGACGCGCCGCCTCTTCAAAGTGATTGGCCGCAGCCTCGAGATCCTTCTTGCGCTGCGCGATGCGGCCGAGCTCGAAGCGGATCGACGATTTACGCTGCGGGTTGCCCTGCGAGCCGAGTACTTCGAGCTCCGCCTGATAGAGCTTGGCCACCATGCCGTCATCGCCGAGCGATGCGTACAGCGAACGCGCGGCCTCGAGCGACTCGGTCTTCGCAGGCTCGAGCTTCCACGCCTGCTGGTAGTGCCACAGCGCGCGATCGACGCGGCCGAGGTGATCGTTCCATAGCGCGGCAGCGCGGCGGTGATGCGAGGCGCGACGTGTCGTGACCTCGGACTTGCGACCGCCCTTGCCGTCGCGCTTGGCGAGCTCGGTGAGCTCGCTCTCGATGATCTCGGCAGCGGCTGCCGGATCATTGGGCTCGACGATCTCGAGCAGCCGATCCGCGGCACGCTCGTTCATCGGATCGAGCTCGAGCGCTGTGCGCAGATACTCGATCGCCGTCGCCGTCTCGCCGAGCACCGCCATCGCTTCGCCCGCCTCCGACCACGCATCGGCCGCACGGTGCGGATCGCGTTCGTGCGTCGCCCAGGTCGCGCAGACATCCGCGAGCAGCTCGCCGCGGCCCGCGTCGCGCAGCTCTTGGCGCAGTGCTGAGAAGCCCTTGGCCTCCGGCTGTTGCCGGAACATCAGGACCTTGGCTTCCAAGGGGTCCACCACGGCGGAAGGCTGGGTCGAAAAAGTGTCGTCAGCCATGCTCGGCCGTGGAAGATACCATGGTGACTACGCGGGGTTGGGCGAGGGCGGGGCCAATGTGAGGTTCACCCGAGGCCCGGGACTCCTGTCCTTGCCAGGGCCGGCTGACCCCACCGTGCAGGGCGCACCAATCGCGGGGTTGCGCGAGGCACGCCTGCTGCACATCACCTGGTCAGCCATGGATGAGCACGCCACTCTCGACGAAGACGACGACATCGTACTGCTCGATAACCCGGTGCACGACGCCGATGACCTCATCGAGGACGAGCTCGACGAAAGCGACGTCCAGACCGAGGAGGTCGTCCTGCTCGACCTGCTGCGCCTCGATGGTGGGGACCTGGAATTCGCCTGATCCGGTGTGATACTGGCCGTGGGCCCTGCCCATGTCCTCGTTCACCCCGATCTCTGCACTGCTCGGCGGCACGCTCATCGCGCTGTCGCTCGCGATCATGCTGATCGCCACGGGCCGCATCGTCGGCCTGTCCGGGCTGTTCGCCGGCCTGCTGCGCGCCCCGTCCGGTGACTGGTCCTGGCGCGTGTACTTCATCGCCGGGATGTTCGCGGTGGGCGGCGTGTTCCGCGTGCTCGAGCCGCAGACGTTTGACTACGGTGCGCGCGTACCGCTGTGGCTCGTCGCCGTATCCGGCGTGCTCGTCGGCGTTGGCGTGCGCGCGAGTAACGGTTGCACCAGCGGCCATGGCCTGTGCGGCATGAGCCGGCTGTCGAAGCGATCGATCGTCGCGACGATGACGTTCTTTGCGATCGGGGTCGCGACCGCGACGCTCGTTGGCACCGTGCTGAGGAGCAGCTAGATGGGCGCGCTGATCCCACTGCTGTGCGGCGCGCTGTTCGGCGCGGGCATCTGCATCTCGGGCATGGTGCGCCCGTCGAAGGTCCTCGCGTTCCTCGACTTCGGAGGCGCGTGGGATCCGAGCCTGCTGCTCGTGATGGGCGCCGCGCTCACGCTGCACGTGATCGCGTGGCGGCTGATCAAGAACAGCCGCGAACCGCGCTTCGGGGCCGCGTTCCCGGGACCACCGTCGTCGGTGATCGATGGCCGGCTCGTCGGTGGCGCCGCGCTGTTTGGCGTCGGCTGGGGCATCTCGGGCTACTGCCCGGGCCCGGCGATCCTGTCGGTGCTGTCGGGCGCGACGTCATCGCTCGTGTTCGTCGCCGCCATCACGGTGTCGATGTTCGCCTACGATCGACTCGCGCAGCGGCAGCCGACCGACGGTTAACCTGCGTGATCGCCGTTGTCGACGATCGCGTACGGCCACGAATCGATCGTCGCCTTGAGCACCGGCGCCACCGCCGGTACGGGCGGAATCGTCTGGCGGCGCTGGCGGCTCTCCGGCTTGCTCGCCGTGCGCTGCAGGCCGCAGCGATCGAGCACGAACTCGACGGCGCGGACGCGCTCCTGCATCGACACGCTCTCGAGCGGCAGATAGCTGAGGCCGTGCTGCTCGAGCATGAGCTTGACCATCCCGTCGATGCGCAGCACCGAGTCCCACGACACGCCCGCGCGCACGCCGTCGTCCTTGAGGAGCGACTGGTGCGGACGGAGGAAGAACACGATGCCTTCCTTGACCCACTTCATGTAGTCGACGAAGCGCTGGTCGTTCATCATCGCGTACGCGTTGGTCGTGTGCTCGGCGACGTAGGCGAGGTTGTCGAACGCGCGGTCCGATACGAAGCGACCGTCGTGCATGCGCTCGACCGCGACCTGACGCGCGAACACGCGCTCCTGGTACTCCTCGACGAGCTCCATGTCCGTGCGGAGCGCATCGAGACCGGTCTCCATCTCGGCGAGCACGGCGCGGGCCACCTCGCTGATCATCGGCAGCCCGTAGCGCCGGCTGACGTAGCGGCACAGCGTGGTCTTTCCGGTGGCGTGGCTCCCGACGAAGTAGATCCGCATCGCCCATCGATCTAGAGGATCCCCCTGACATCGGAGGCTCAGGCACAAGGACTTGCGTCCACGTCGTCGCCGAAGGTCGCGAAAACGTACGCCTACGGAAGGATCTCCTCGGCGCCGATTGTGTAGAACGACGCGGATGCGCGCTGGTTCGCGTGCTCCGTGGCGATCCAGCCAGCCGAGCGCGGCACGGTGGAGATCCGGACCTCGTCCATGATCCCGTCGATCGGGTTGGTGGTGTTGCCGCCAGGGCCCCACGCCTGGGGAGCGTTGCCGATGTGACCGCCCGCGCCTTGCGTGTTGATCGTCATCGCGGTGGTGTCGCTGTCGACCTCGGTCGCGTTCTCGAACACGCTCGTCCACTGGGTATGGGATGACGCGAGCA
>JBBQFU010000111.1:0-26617 GCA_038322185.1 Haliangiales bacterium | reverse complement strand
GAGCGCGGGCTGGGCCGCCGGCTCCAAGTACTTCATCCACGCGATCCACGGCGGTCGCAAGCGCACCGTGCCGTTCACCTGGCACGCGATCGCTGCCGGCGAGGGCTACAACGAGATCGAGTTCCCCGGCACGCTCAATACCTGCACGACATGCCACACGTCGAGCACGTACGACTTCACGAGCGCAACGAACCTGGCGTCACTGCCGGCCCAGCAGCTGTCGACGGTCGCGACCGGTACGTACAACACCGATCCGATGGTCAACTCGAATTACTACACGGTGTCACCGTACGTGACCTCCGGCTTCAACTACGGCAACAACTTCTCGTACAACGCAACCACCAACGTCACGACCGAGGCGGCCGGCACGACACTCGTGCTGTCGCGAGTCACCGGCGCCTGCTCCGCGTGTCACGACTCCGCGATCGCGCTCGATCACATGCGCCAGAACGGTGGTCTGTTCTACGCCGCGCGGTCCACCGCGTTGGCGCCGAACGCACCGCAAGAGCAGTGCATGATCTGTCACGGCCCCGGTCGCATCGCCGCGATCGGCGCGGTCCACCAGCGCTAAATGAATCGCGGCCTGCTCGTGCTGCTGGTGGTCGGGTGCGCCGACATTCGCGAGCCTGCGCCGTGCATCGACTGCGTGACCAGCGGCGTGCATCCGACCGGCTGGATCGATCGTCATGGCGAGGACCTCGCGAACCGAGGCTGGGACTTCGCGCTGTGCCAGAAGTGTCACGGCGAGAACTTTGCCGGAACGCGCGCCACACCGACGTGCCTCGACTGCCATCGCGAGGGCCCGACGGCATGCGATACCTGCCATGGAACGCCGCCCGCCACCGGCGCGCACGTCGCCCATGTCGCACAGGGACTGCCGTGCGCCGAGTGTCACGTCGTACCCGCAACGTGGGATGCGCCCGGTCACATCCTCGACGAGAATCGCCAACCGATCCGCACGCCCGCAGCCGTGACGTTCGGCGAGCTCGCCAACCGCGACCTCACACCGTCGCGCCGATCCGCACCCGCCTCGTGGGACCGCACCAGTGGCACGTGCGCCAACGTCTACTGCCACGGCGGGATCCTCGGCGACGCGGCCGCCACGCACGCGCAGCCGAGCTGGACCGGTGGCGCCGCGCAAGTCACGTGCGGCGGCTGCCACGGCGCACCGCCGGCGAGTCATGCGCAGAGCGAGTGCGCGACCTGCCATGTCAATGCGGGCGCCGGCACGCCCCGCCACATCGACGGCGCGATCGACGTCGCGACCGGTCCCGGTTGTGCCGGTTGCCATGGCGACGCGTCGTCGCCGGCTCCGCCGCGCGGGCTGAACGGCGAGACCGCGACGTCGACGCTGGCGGTCGGCGCGCACACGGCGCATCTCGTCGCCGGCAGGATCCGCGGGCCGATTGCCTGCTCGGAGTGTCACGTCGTGCCCACGAGCGTCGTAGCCGCCGGACACCTCGACACGCCCCTACCCGCGGAGCTCGTGTTCGGCGCCCTTGCGATGGCCGACGGTGCCGTGCCCGCGTGGGACCGCGTCACCGGAACGTGCAGCAATGTGTACTGCCATGGTGGCGGCACCGGGCTCGCGGCCGAGCCGTCCGAGGACAAGAACGCGACGCCGATGTGGACCGCGAACACGGCGGCCACGGTCTACTGCGGAGCCTGTCACGGCCTGCCTCCGGTCGACGCGTTCCATTCGCCCACACATACGCTGACCGACTGCGCCACGTGCCACCCGGGCACCGTCGGTCCGTTCGGCAACATCCTCGTCGGCAACGGATTGCACCTCAACGGTGCCGTGGAGGTCCAGTAATGGTGACGTGGGCGATCGAGCATCCGTTCCTCGTGTTCGCGCTCGGTTGCGCGGCGCTGTCCGCGCTCATCCTGGTCTGGTACCTGGCGCGGGGCCCCGCGCTCACACGGACGGTCAAGATCGTTCTTCTGTTTGGCATCGGCATCCTGCCGATCACGACCGCCGTCAATGGCAACGTCGCTGGCTACGAGGCCACGAAGCAAACCTCGTTCTGCGGCTCGTGCCACGTGATGGAGCCGTACCGCGATGACTCGTTCGACATGAAGAGCACATCGCTCGCCGCGCGCCACGCTCGCAACGCCGCCTTCGGTGATCAGAACTGCTACACGTGCCACGCCGACTATGGAATGTTCGGCACCGTCACGACGAAGATGGGCGGCATGCGCCACGTGTACGAGTACACGTTCAACTACCACTCGATGCCGATCGACGAGTTCGTGTCGACGATCGAGATCCGCGATCCATTTCCCAGCTCGACGTGCATGCACTGCCACTCGACGTACGGACCCACCTGGAACGAGGTCGGCGATCACGCGAGCACGCTCGCTGACGTGCGCTCGGGCAAGCTCAGCTGCGCGAGCGAGGGCTGTCATGGCCCGGCGCACCCGTTCAGCAAGGAAGCGCGGAAGCGCGCGGGACGGCTGCCATGAGGCGCCTACTCCGACGTGTGCTGCTCATCCCGCTCGCGCGGACCGCCCAGCTGTCCGCGGTGCTCACGATCCTCGCGCTCGCGCTGATGGTGTGGTCGATGCTGCAGCCGACCTGGATTCCCGTGATCCTCGCGATGTCGCTCGGCCAGGCGCTCGGCACCCTCGCGTTCGCACTGTACGGGCTGGCGATCTGGCGCGACCTGCGTCATGCGCGCCGGGCGCGACGCGACTCGAAGCCCGACCTAACCCAGGCGGAGTCGTGAAGCTCGCGGCCCTCGCGACCGTCGCCGCAGCCGCGAGCGGCGTCAGCGCCGATCCGCTGCGTCTGCGCGCCGACGCGCTCGCATCGACCGCATCGCCGGCTGGCCTGCTCGTGCTCGAGACCGACGCCACGGTACGCGAGGGGATGTCCGCGGAAGCGGTCGTGTGGGTCGCCAATGCGCGAACGCCCGGCGAGGAGTCCACCGGCGATGTCCTCGTGATCGCGTTGCGGCAGCGCACCAGGCGCACCGACACGCGGCTGGGCCGCTTCGTGTCGACGCTCGGTGCGATCCGCCCCGTCCACGTCGACGGCGCGACCTCACGGGTCCGGCTACCGAAGCGCTTCGATGTCGAGGTCGCGGCCGGGATCCCGGTCGTGCCCGGGCTCGGCACTTCGAGGTCGTGGGACTGGATCGTGGGATCACGCGTGTCGCGCCGGATCGGCGATGGCGGCTCCGTCGGCGTGGGCTACGCCCAGCAGCGAGATGCTGGCACGCGCGCGATGGAGGAGGTCGGGTTCGATGCCGGCATGGCGTTCGGCAAGCACTACGACGCCGGTGGTCGCGTCGCGTACGACCTCGTCAATCCCGGACTCGCCGAGATCGGGCTGACCACGAGTTACCGCCTGGGTGCCGTGCGCACCGAGCTCTACGCGCTGCACCGCGCCGCCTCGCACCTGTTGCCTGCCACCTCGCTGTTCTCCGTGATCGGTGATGTACCGTCTCAGCGAATCGGGACGGTGTGGACGTGGCGGGCAGCGCCCCGACTCGACGTGATCGCTGATCTGGGTGCTCGCCTCGTCGATCACGACGCGGGCCTCGAGGCCCTCGGCCGGGCGCGGCTGCGGCTCGACGACCGCGGCACCAGCGTATTGACCGGCGAGCTTCGTCGCAGCGGCGTGGGTGACGATGCCTGGATCGGCGTTCGCGGCACGGCGCGCATCAAGCTCCCGCGTTCATTCACCGCGAGCACCGAGCTCGAGCTCGTGGTGCCCGATCTCGATCGCGGACGTGGCGCCGTGTGGCCATGGGCCCTCGCGGCGCTCGGCTGGGATGACGGCGAGTGGCTGGCCGCGGTGGCGCTCGAGGCGAGTGCATCGCCGGAGTACCGCCGTCGCCTGGACGTACTCGGACAACTCGGACGCCGGTGGGGACAGCGATGAGAAGCCGGCGTCCTGGATTGCTCGTCGTGCTCGGTCTCGTCGCGCTCGCCGCGTGCGCCGGTGTGCTCGGCCTGCGGCGCTCCACGCCCGAGTCGTTCCCCCACCGCAAGCATGTGACCGCCGGGGTCAGCTGCACGCGGTGTCACGCCGGCATCGACAAGCCCGGTCCCGGCCTCCACATCCCCGACGATGCAACGTGCACGAGCTGCCACACCACGCCGCACGACCCGCGCTCGTGCGCGAGCTGCCATGTGTCACCAACTGCGATCGGTGAGCTCGTCGAGGCACGTGAGCACCTCAAGTTCGATCACACCAAGCACATCGGCGTCGCCAACGGCAACTGCATGCGCTGTCACGACGGAGTCACCGACGACGCGAAGCGCATGCGTCCGCCGATGGCGACGTGTTTCCGTTGTCACGACGAGATGCGCGACGCTCGCAACTGCGATGCGTGCCACAAGAACCTCGCGGAGGAAGGCACGCTGCCAGCGAGTCACCTGGCTCACGACGGCGACTGGATCCGCGAGCACGGCGTGCGAGCTGCGTCGTCGGGTGATCTGTGCGAGACCTGCCACAACAAGCAGTCGTTCTGCGCGAGCTGCCACGGGCAGACCGTCCCTGCCCTCACGGCGACGGCGCGATTCGCCGATCCGATGCGCGGCAACCTGCACCGCGCGGGCTTCGCATCGCGCCACGCGCTCGAGGCGCGGTCCGATCCGGGCCTGTGCGCGACGTGCCATACGCCAGACCGCTGCGTGACGTGCCACGTCGCGAAGGACATCGCCGGCGACAGGCTCGTCGCTCCGCACGGCCCCGGCTGGGTCGGGATCACCGCGTCGGAGAACCGCCACGGTCGCGAGGCCCGACGCGATCCGGCAGCATGCGCGAGCTGTCATGGCGGCGCCGGCGAGAAGCTGTGCGTGACCTGTCACGCCGTCGGCGGCGTCGGCGGCAACCCACATCCGCCCGGCTGGTCCAGCCGGCAGCCCTTGAGCGCGATGCCGTGCAGGATGTGTCATCCCGTCGGGTCGACCCTGTGATTCGCATCGTGGTGCTCGCGCTGGTGGTCGCGGCATGTGGCGACACGCGATCAGCGCGCGTCGCCGATCACGTTCCCGCGATCTGGCGGACCGTGCGCGAGAGTGCGGGGCACCGCGCACATGTCGAAGGCGCCAACGTCGCGTGCCGCGATTGTCACGGCGAGACTGGCTTCGCGCCGCCACCAGTCGATCTGTGCGGCCGCTGCCACGGTGAGGTCCCTACCCCGCTGCACGCTGTCGACGCGCTCGGCGTGGTGCAACCTCCGGCGTGCCAGGACTGCCACGGCTTCGGGACGGATCTAGCGATCCGCCCCGCCGACTGCATGCGCTGCCACGACGAGCCGCAAGGTCTTCACGTCCCCGCCGTCGGTGCGCACGCCGACCAGCCGTGCGGAGACTGCCATCGCGCACATCGCTCGCCATCGCTGCAACCGCCCGCATGCACGACGTGCCACGAGAACCACGAATCGCAGCACGCCGGAGCGCGCGGCTGTCTCGACTGCCACTCGATGCACGAGCCCCAGCGAGCCGCGGATCAAGGCTGCGCACGCTGCCACGCCAAGCAGCGCGGTAGCGCTCGCGTCGACGACACCAAGGCGCTGACGGTGGGACACCCGAGCTGCACCGGCTGTCATACGCCACATGAATTCGGCAAGGACGACGTCGTTGCGTGCACGAGCTGCCACACCAAGAAACCGGTGCTCGCCGCCACCAAGCACACGCAGTGCGTCGCATGCCATGCGCCGCACGACGGGGGCAAGGCGAAGTCCTGCACGACCTGTCATGCGCAGCGGGTCTCACACCCGTCGCCAGCAGGCAACTCGTGCGTGGGTTGCCATCCTCCCCACACCCTCGCCGCGGGACAGAAGGCGGTGTCGTGCGAGACCTGCCACGACAAGCCGCGACACGCGACCACCAAGTGCCTCGATTGCCATCGTCCCCATGACGGCAAGCCCGTGGTCACAGCTGCGTTGTGCGCGAAGTGCCATGAGAAGCAAGCCGTCACCGCCGCGGGTACCGGTCACTCGGCATGCGCGACGTGTCATCCAACCGCCGCACACGAACCGGCGCGCCCCGTGCCCACGTGCGCCACGTGTCACGCAGCCGAGGCGAAGCTCGTCAACAAGGGTCACAACAACTGCGCGACCTGCCACAAGAACGCGTCGCACCAGCCGACTGCGCCACGCCCGGCATGCGCGACCTGTCACAGCGCACAGGCAGCGGCGGCTCCGCGCGGTCATCAGACGTGCGAGAAGTGCCACGACGCGCACAGCGGCACGCGCCGCCCGACCGCGACCTGCGCGAGCTGTCACACCGCGCAGGCCAAGCAAGGCCATGGTCCGCATGTCGACTGCGCGACGTGTCATCCCGCCACGAAGAGAACGGGCCTGCACCGCGTGACCGGGCACGACAACTGCGCGAGCTGTCACGCGGCTCACGAAGGGGCACCGCGCGACGATCGAGCGACGTGCATCAGCTGCCACCGGGCGCAAGCCCAACACGAGCCGACCGCGACGCGATGCGCCGGCTGTCACCCGTTCGGCGACGGACGCTGATCGAGGGTCACGAGCCGCGCTCGAGCGGGTGACAGCTCAGACCGAGCGACGCGGGATCGAGATCTCGAACCGCGTACCTCGCGGGCTCGTATCGAGCGCGATCGACCCACCGTGCAGGGTCACGAGGCTGTGCACGATCGACATGCCGAGGCCGGTACCGCTCTCCTTGGTCGAGAAGAACGGCTCGTAGATTCGAGGGATGACAGCCTCGGGGATCCCCGTGCCGTCATCCTTGACGCGAATGCAAATGGAGTTTTCGTTGCCCTCGAGCTCGAGCTCCACATGACCGCCGGCGGAGACCGCCTCGATCGCGTTGCGGACGAGGTTCAGCACGATCTGGTGGATCTTCGCCGAGTCGACCAGTGCGATCAGGTGCTCGGGACACGAGACGAGCCTGAGCTCGGCGCCGCGCCGCTCCGCGGACACGCGCTCGAGCTCCGCCACCTGGCGCATGATCGACGAGACGTCGGTGTCATGCGTGTGCAGTTCCGGCGGCTTGGCGAACGCGAGGAACTCGTTGAGCAGTAGCGTGAGCCGCTCGATCTCCTTTTGCGCGAGCTCGCTGGGCTCGATGAACCGCGGATCGTCGGTGGTTCGGCGCAGTCGGCGCTCGAGTAGCTCGAGCTGGAGCTTCGCGGCGTTGAGCGGATTGCGGACCTCGTGCGCAAGGCCGGCGGTCAGGGTCTGCATCGCGATCAAGCGGTCACCCTGCATCCGCCGCTCGCGCTCGACGAGCCGCTCCTCGGAGTCGATCTGGTAGTGCCCCACCATGAGCGCGAGCTCGATATCGAGGAGCTTGTTCACCGCTCGCAGCGTCGTTGCAGCTTCTTCGGCGGCGTACAGCCTGACAATATGATCGTGATAGGCAGTTCGCACCACGTTCATCGCGGTGAACATGTAGCGGTGGTGCAGGCCGATCGCGACATGGCGTCGGCCAATCCGCGACCGCTTCTCGTAGAACCGTGCATCGTAGGGCCCAAGCAGACCACTCGACATCCAGTCGATCAGCGTGACGCGCAGCCGCTCGGTCTGCTCCGGTTCAGTGAGCACAGCCGCTGCACCTGGGCTCGCCCACAGGGCGGCGTAGAACTGGCCGGTGATATCTGCAAAATACGGTTGCAGCGCCGGGTGGAGCGCGCGCAACCGTTGTGCGTCCGCATCCGTAAATCCGATATATCCGAGCAGCTCGTCGAGGACCTCGTGGCTCACGTCTTCTCGTTGGGTCCACGCGCATCCGTACGCACGACATCGACGTCCGAGCGCGGTGCCTCGTTGTACTGATGCAGCCGATACTGGATCGTGCGGGTGCTGATGCCGAGCAGATCTGCGGCCTTGGAGGTGGAACCACCGGTCGCCTTGAGCGTCTCGAGGATCGCGTAGCGCTCGAGGTCCGCCATCGTCGCGCCCGGGATCAGCGGCTGCCCCGTGGCCATGATCTTGGGTCGAATCTGCGCGGGCAAATGGACCACCTCGAGGTTCGTGCCGGTCGCGAGCACGACCGCGCGCTCGATCGCGTTCTCGAGCTCGCGCACGTTACCCGGCCAGTCGTAGGCCTGCAGCAGCTGGAGTGTCTCGGAGGTGAACCCGTCAATGGTCTTGGCGTTTTCCTTCGTGTACCGATCGAGAAAGAACTTCGCGAGAGCGGGGATATCACTGCGGCGATCCCGCAGCGGCGGCATCTCGAGGGCGACGACGTTGAGTCGATAGTAAAGATCTTCGCGGAAGCGGCCCTTCGCGACCTCTTCGACCAGATTGCGATTGGTCGCCGCGATCACGCGCACGTCGACGCGGATCGTCTGTGTGCCGCCAACGCGCTCGAACTCGCGCTCCTGCAGAAAGCGCAGCAGCTTGACCTGAATCGACGGCGAGATTTCGCCAATCTCGTCGAGGAACAAGGTGCCGCCATCGGCGAGCTGGAACCGACCGTCCTTGCGCACCATCGCGCCGGTGAACGAGCCCTTCTCGTGACCGAACAGCTCGCTCTCGAGCAACGACTCGGCGAGCGCCGCACAGTGCAGCTTGACGAAGGGACCGTTCGCGCGTGGCGACCGCTGGTGTACCGCGTTGGCGACGAGCTCCTTGCCGGTACCGCTCTCGCCCGTGATCAACACGGTCGCGCGACTCGGGGCAACCTGATCGACGATCTCGAACACCCGCTGCATCGGCGGGGCCGTTCCCACAATATTGTTGGGCGCCACGCGATCGCGAACGCGCGCTCGTAGCTGGCGCGTTTCACGACGGAGCTGCTGGGTCTCGAACACCTTGTCGAGGACGATCAGCAGCTCGTCGAAGTTGAGAGGTTTCGTCAGATAGTCGGCCGCTCCTGCGCGCATCGCATCGACCGCCGACGTCACCGCACCGAACGCCGTCATCACGACGACCGCCGCAGGGTCCTCGCTGCTGCGGATCTTCTTGACCAGCTCGATGCCATCCATCCCGGGCATCTTGAGATCGGTCATGACGACATGCGGGGCGAACGACTCGTACTTGCCCAGCGCCTTGAACGCATCGGCGGCGGTCTCGACGTCATAGCCCTCATCACGAAGGAGCTCCGCGAGCGCCGTTCGCGCGTTGACCTCGTCATCGACAACCAAGACTCGACCTGCACGCGCCATGGTTGTTCCCATAGCCAGTAGCGTGCCAGGAAGGGCCACTCTCAGGAGCGATTCAAGCGCAAGGAGTGCACGTGCGGCGCACGAGCCGCACGGTTTGCGCGAATCCCTGGCAGATTCCCCGCGCGGGTTGTGCGTGGCGGGTTCCAGGAGCCGCAGACCTTGCGGGCACGTTTCTTGGGATCACGGCGACTTGGCGATGGCGCGGCCGGTGCAACCCAGACCGGATATGAGAACCCGTCGGATCAAGGAGCAGCTCCTCGCTCACCGTCGCGACCTTCTAGCTCGTTACCTCGGCGAGCTCGATCGTGCCGCCGAGGAGCTCAGCTCGGGTGAACCAGAAGTCGTCGAGCACGCGACCGAACAGTGGGATGCACAGGTCCTGACGAAGCTCAGCGAGGTCGACGCCGTAGCGCTGGGGAAGATCATCAGCGCGCTACGCCGTCTGGAGAACGACACATATGGCGCGTGCCTCGAGTGTGGGATCGCGATCGAGCCGGCGCGTCTGCACGTCTTGCCAGAAGCCGACGCCTGCTTCGACTGCGCGACCGATGCCGAACGTCCGCTCGCCATGGTGCACGGCGCATGACCGCCGAAGCCACGCGCCTCGCGCTCGTCGCCGAGCATGGACGACTTCGCGTGCGCGTCGAGTCGTGCGCTCGCCTGGCCAGGCAGTTTCGCGACGGCTTGTGCCCGGCAAGAGATCTCGACGCAGCACTCGAGATCCTGCGCGGCGAGCTCGAGTTTCATAACCACTCCGAGACCACACAGATCCGCAGGTTGCTTCAAGGCCCTGCCGCATGGGGATCACTACTGATCGATCGAATGCTCGAGGAGCATGGCGCGGAGCATGTGGCATTCCTGCAAGTCATGTCCGGAACAACGGCCGAAGTCGCGGGGCGAATCGACGATCTCGCCGAGCAGCTCGAAGCGCACTGGGCGGCCGAGGAGCGTACGTTTCTTGCGCCGGTCACGCTGCGTGACGAAGTCTTGCGCGTGCGTACGCGACAAGACCCGAACGCGTAGTCGTCAACTGGAAGCGACATTGAGGGACGGACGCTTGAGGTGACATCTCCTTGCCAACGCCGACCACGATGGCGCGCCGCTTGCTCGAATACATGGTGATGCCAACTCGAAGCGTCCCCGCGGTGTCGAATCAGGCCTCCGTCGTCGACATCATGTCCCGCGACGTGATCACAGCGCGCAAGACCGTCGCCGTGGCCGAGCTCGCCCGGCAAATGTTGCGCGCTCACATCGGATGCATTCCGATCGTCGACGAGCAAGGCCATCCCCGGGGGATGGTCACCAAGACTGATCTCGTCGATGCACTCGTCAAGCCGGAGGGCGCTGCAAGCACCGCCGCGGACATCATGATGTCGCTCGCGGTTGTCGTGAGCGAGACAGCGTCGGTCGCGCACTGCGCAAAGATCATGACCATCGAGGACTTCCACCACGTCATGATCGTGTCGGAGACAGGTGCGCTGGTCGGCGTCGTGTCGTCGCAGGACATCGTGCGCTGGCTGGTCCGGGCGGAGGCGCCGCCGAGACTCGACGAGGCAGGCACGATCAAGTTTGCTTCGCGGTGACCGCTAACGCGCTTCGTCGAGCAACGCGCGAGCGATGGCCATGAGCATCGCCATCCCGACGTCGGTGTGATCCTCGATGACGTCAACGATCGAGGACGCTCTGCTGCGTAGCATCCGCGTCGGCATCGTCGCCTCGATCGTCGTCAGGTGGGGTGCGCCCGCGAGGAGTGCGAGATGCCCGATCGAAGCGCCCGGATGCAGCAAGGTCAACACGCTGTCTCGATGTGACGTCGCTTCTCCATCGAGCAGGATGTACGCCTCGTTCGCAATCTCACCGACCTTCGCGATCACCGTGCCTGCGGCGACCGCCACCTCCTCGGACGCGTGGGCGAGCATCGTCAGCGCTTGCAGATGCGAGCCCGCGAACAGCCATTGATGGCGTAGTGCGATCAACCGCTCGACCAAGCCGAGCTGACGCGGCAGCGGTGGTAACCGCGGGGGTGGCCCGAGTGACGCCATGGATGCTCGCGTCGCCAGCTCCTTCAGTGTCGCGCGCAGCACGCCGAAGTTGTCCTCGAGGACCTCGCCGACATCGCCCGCTGACATGCGAAGCACCCGGACCTCGGTGGCGGCCACCGCCCGGTAGCGTGCGCTGCGCGCCGCCAAGATCTCGAGCGCGCCGTGGACGTGGAACGGTCCCCAGCTACGTCCGTGTGGATGCTCATCGATTCGCCCCTCGAGGACGAGCTGAATTCCGTTGATCCACGAGCCCGGCTCCGCAACGACGGTGCCCACGCGCAGGGTGGTCTCGACAAGGTTCTCGGCGATCGTCGCGAGCTCGTCGGGATCGACCGAGGCGAACATCGCAAACCTCTCGAGCGAGAGGATGCGACGGAGTGCCTGAGGCTCACGCATCGAGCCTCGCAATTGCCTGATCGAAGGCATAGGTGACGAGCGGCGGCCCGATCGCTGGTCGTTGCTGAATGAGATCTTGGCGAAGCGTGTGGATCTGGAGCTCGGCGACATGATGCGCGACCAGACACTTCAGTGACTCGCTCGGATCGCCGAGCAGCGCGGCCAGAAACGACTCCTCGCTGGCCCATGAGGCATTCGGGCGGTCACCGAGTCGTGCGCGCCGCTCGTCGGGGTCGATGTTGTCGAGCACGGCGAACAGCGGTACGCGCACGAGCGCGGGGAGTAGCGTCTCGACGATCTCCCGGGCAGCCCCTCGCCGGGATTCGTTGTCGCTGACGATCGCGTCGTGGCTGGCGCGCAAGCCATCCCGGGGCGACAGGATCCCGAGCGCGCGGAACGTGTGCTCGATCGCCCAGCGGCGCTTATCCGACAGGAGCTCGGTCATCAGATCGGACGCCGAGGACCGGCGCGTTACCTCTCGAACGTTGTCGAGAAATAACGAGTACCGCACGGCGTCATCGACCGAACGCCGAACGTAGTTACGCACCACCTGCTTGTCGATCGCGAGCCCCGGATCGTCGGCTCGCATCCGGCCGAGCGCCCGGAGGATCTTGAACTCGGTCGTGCCATCCGCCTCGCGCAGGAGGCGTCCCACGAGTGCCGCCGCAGCGGCTTGCGAGGGGAATCGGCTGACCGTCCTGGGGAGGTGTCGACGAATGCCCACCGGCGTACGCGGGTCGTCGAGGGCGGCGATGACGCGCTCGAGCCCCCGGCGCCCGGTCTTGACGATCACCCGCCGAGCCTCACCGCGCACGTGCGCATTCTCCAGGAGACCGAGGAGCCGCTCGAGATCGACGACCGCCGGCACGCGAGCCCACAGGCGCAGCACTTCACGGATCACGGGCGGCTCCAGGTATTCGAGTAGAGCCGCGAGGGCGACGTGGAACCGCTCGTGCGGTGCAAACCCGATCGCGCGAGCGAGGGCCAGCCGGTCAGCCGTCGTTCCCGCGACCATTTGAGTGATCCGCAGGTCACTGACCTCGCCATCGTCGGCGAGACCGACCACCGCAGCCGCGCGCAGGTCGGGATTCGCGTCCTCGAGCGCCGCCTCGAGCTGAGCGTGCACACCGTCGGACGAGCCTGACAGGAGTGCGGCGGCGCGAATTGCAGGGTCCGCGTGCCCGACCAGATGCTCCACGATGCGTGCGACGTCCGCACGGGTACGCTGCTGATCCTGAAGTAAGTGCAATGCGCGCCGGACGACGTTGGGATGTGGATGATAGAGCACGAACGCAGGCACCTCGTTGGCGCGCGCGAGCAGCTCGAGGGCCGCGGCCGCTTGATGCTCATCCGGACAGGTCAGCGCTTCCTCGAGCAGCACGATCGCATCGCCATCCAGAACAGGCACGTGCACGTCGCGCTCGATCTCGCCTGCCTGCAGCATCGCCCGGAATTGAGACACGTACTTCCTGCGCGCGGCGCGCAAGACGACCAGCCACCCGAGGGCGGTTGCAGCCACGCTGGCACCGACGATCATTGGCGAGAGCTCGTATCGCACGATCGCAAACCACCCCACCGCAGCCATCACCTGGCCACCGCGCTGACTGATCGCGTCCGCTACCGGCTTCCAGCGGTCACGCAGCTGAGCTGGAAGCGGCAAGTAGAGGATCTCCGTGCCGACGCGATGCAGACTGTGGCGCAGCCCACCATCCGACAGCTTGAGCGCGATCACCGAGACAAGAGCCCCGGTCAGTGCGAAGCCGCTCGCGGTCACGAGGATCAGCAGCGGCAACACCATCAATGAGTTGCCGACACCCCAGCGCGCCAACAGCCTCGGGGTGACGAGGAGCTGGATCGCGAGCCCGACCAGGTTGAGCATCGCGTACATCGCGCCGAACACCGTCGCGAGGTCCGCATCGGCGAAGCGCGCCGCGACCTCGCGCTTGAACGTGAGGTCGACCAGCGTCAGCACCACGGTGGACAGCAAACCGACCGAGATCAGGACCTGCACATAGCGCCGCGACACCCGCGACAGCCCATCGCCCTGCTTACTACGAACGCGCGGCTCGTCGATCTGCACGCGGGGTGCGACCATGAACCCGATGCCAAGGGTCACGGCAAAGGTCAGTGCACCTGTCACGACAAGAAATCGTGCGGGCAGTACGTGCCCGATCGCTCCGGCGAGGCCAGAGCCCACCATCGCGCCGAGCACGCCGCCTGCGCCGATGATCGAGAACGAGCGCTTCGCTTCACTGACCCGAAGAGTGCGATCGAGTGCGGTCCAGAACGCGGTCACCACGAGCGTGGCGACCAGGCCCGTCCACACGTACAGCACGAACACCAGGCTCGGAGCGAGCGACAGCGTCGCCGCCAGCACGGTGGTTCCCACGACGGCAACCGTCAGACAGGCCAGCAGCAACCGGCGCGGATCGTGTATCGACGCCCGGCGCAGGATCGCCATCGCGAGCAACGCCACCACCGCGATTGCCACGTAGGCCCACGCAAGCTGATCTGCGCCCAGTCGGGCGAGGAACAATGCGTCACGCGCGGTCTCGAGCAACGCATGCGACATCATGATGAAGAACAGCAGGAAGGCCGGAGCGAAGGCGCTTCCTCGGTCTCGCATCACGACCGCCAGATCCCGATCACTCGCGGCGCGATGCTCGGGGTGCGCGCAACATCCCAGCGCAACTCCATCTCGCCGTGACGGTGACGAAGCTGTGCATCGGCGGTGCCGGCACGAAGAGCGAAATGTTCGAGCTCCCCGAACACGTTGCGATGGACAAAGAGGCCACCAACCGTCACGCCATAGCTGCTGTCAAGAATGAACATCGGATAGAGGCCGTAGGGCTGCGACGAGGAGACTTGCGACGATGATGACGGCCTTCATGATGCACCTCCCACCGATGGTTCAACGCCAAGCCTCAGCATCGCTGACTTTACAACCCACAGGGTTGCAACGGCAGTGCCTGACGAACACGGCGACGGAATGGATCCCTCGCGCAATGCGTGCATACCTGTGCGCCGTCACCGCAAACTCTGCGTCAGTTTCCGTCGAAGAACCGAGGCAACCTCGACGACGAGCACGTGTTCCAAGACTGGACACGTTCGGCGCGCGTGCTTACCAGAAGTCGCCGGGAGGAAGAGCTCATGTCTGTTCAGCGACTCATCACGCTCTCGATCATCGGACACGCCGCATGCGGCAACATCTCCGGCAACGTCGCTTCGACGAAGGTCGGCGACACCTCCCGTTTGGTGGAGCGGCGCTCTCCGGTCGACGAGCAACGCGCGGCGTGCGGTGACGGACAACCCACCTCGGCGGCATCAATGATCAGCCGCCAGCCGTATCTACAGCAGCTCACGAATCAGAGCGCGATGATCGGCTGGGTGACGACCGAACCCGGCGGACAGGTGGCGCTCAGTACGCCTGGCGGCTCGAAGCTGCAGACCGTTGCGCCGGTCGTTGAAAACTACGCGCTGCGTACGGATTCCGAGTCACAGATGTGGTCGTCCTTCGCGGGGCTCGAGCCAGGCACCATCTATTGCTACGAGGTCGCCGACGACGCACAAACCGGCATGATGCGCACTGGATTTCGTACCGCACCACGACCCGATTCCACGGAGCCCGTCCGCTTCCTCGCGTTCGGTGACTCCGGCGGCGGTGGCAGCGATCAGTACGAGCTACTCGAGCAGATGCACACGGTGCCCTACGACCTGATGATCCATACCGGTGACCTTGCCTACGACAGCGGCACGATCAGCCAGTACGAGGACACCGTGTTTGCGGTCTATGGCGACCTGTTCCGCAACATTCCGTTCTTCCCGGCCGCGGGCAATCACGACTACAAGACGATGTCAGGCTTGCCGTTCCGTGACGTGTTCAACCTGCCCGGCACCAACGAGAAGTGGTACTCGTACGATTGGGGCCGCGTTCACTTCGTCGCACTCGACACGGAGTCTGACTATGGGACGCAGATGACCTGGCTCGAGACGGACCTGGCCGCGAACCAGCTGCCGTGGCGGATCATCTACCTGCACAAGCCGCCGTACTCGTCGGGCGCGCATGGGTCGGACATCTCCCTGCGTAGTAGACTGGCGCCGATTGCAGAGAAGTACGGCGTCCAGCTCGTACTCGCCGGTCACGACCACAATTACGAGCGTATGAAGCCTCAGAACGGCGTGAACTACGTCGTGACCGGTGGCGGCGGCATCGGCACCCGGAGCGTCGGGACCTCGAGCTTCACGGCGCTGTCCGAGGACGTGATCCACTTCGTCCAGGCCGAGGTCGGCGTCGACGAGATGACCCTGCACGCCATCGACGCTACCGGTGTCGAGTTCGACTCGATGGTCATCGCTCGCGACTAGCGAATCTCGAACGGCTGCACGACCACGAGCGGAGCGGTGAGATTCAGATATTCGGCGCGCAACCAGCCATCGCTGCGCGCGACCGATTCGATTCGCGCCTCGTCGAGCATGCCGTCCATCAAGTCGCCGTTCGGCGTGCCAGCGCAGCCGTTACAGCCCGCACCGAGCCACACCGGATTGGCGCTCGCGTGAATCGTGCCCACACCCGTGATGCGCTCCTGTGTGACGCCGTTCACGCCTGCGCGTAGCTCATCCCCGTCACGCACCATCGCGAACAGGTTCCACTCGCCGACCATGTACGAGCCGCCGCCAAAGGGCAAGTTGACCTGTCCCGGATCGAGGTTCACCTGCCCATTGATCGTGCCGTCGGTGCTCGGCCCGAACCGGAAGTCGTCCAGGGCCGAGGTCTCGTGCTGGCGATCGATCAGCGCAGACGTCGTGGATGGCAGCGTCACGGGTCGCGCCCATGCCGACCACGTGGCCACGCCATTGGCGCCGATCGCTGCGAGCGCGGGCGCGTCGGCGACCTCGACCCAGCCAAGCTCCATGTCGCGACCGAGTCCGGCAATCCCGATCTCGCTACGCGTGCCGTTGAGGGTGCCGTCGAGCTGGTGTTGCGTCGAGTCGCGGCCGTCCCCGAGGTGCCAGACCGCGGAGTAGTCGGTCGACCAGACCGCCTCGCGCTGCTCGCCGGCGGGTGCCGCGGGATTGCCGTAGTAGACCCACAGAGTCTCGTCCGTGCCGCCTGCGATCTGCGGCACGCGGACCCAGAGATCAAAGCCAGCGGCGGAATCCTGCTCGATTTCGTATGGGAGCTCCGTCGTATCGTCCCCGGCGTAGAAGCGAAGGTCCGCGCCGTCGGGGGCAGCTGCCCCGAGGTCGACTTCGGCTGCACGCAGCTGTACGAACAGCGGGAAGCCGACGACGGATTCCGCCAGCATCGTTCCTCGGACGACGAGCTGGTTGCGACGCGTGAACATCTCGCTCGCTCCGCTATCCGGGCTGTTCGCGAAGTTGACGCGCCCACACCCCAGGATGACGATCGCGACGGAGATCCACGGTAGTACCGTCACCCGCCACGAACTGTACCGCATGCCGGGATGGGCCGGCTCAGTACAGTGGCCAGTCGTGCGGTCGCATCTGAACCCGCGAGCTCTCGTAGGAGTAGCGGTGCGGCTTGATGTAGGGGTGGTGCGGTTCGGTCGCCGTCGTCACCTCGAGCAGTTGGACGTCCTCGTACGTCCTGACGCGCGCAACCTCGACCGTGCAACCCGCTTCACGAACGACTCGCTCGGCAACGGACCCGAGGAAGAAGTGCTCGACGCCGGTCAGCCCCTTGGTACCGATGATGATCAGCTCGGCACCGATCTCGCGTGCGACCGCGAGGATCTGGTCCGCGGCTTTGCCGATCCTGGCGTGGACAAAGAAGTGAACGTTGTCCGGCGCGTTGGTCTCGCGCAGCGCCCGCTCGACGACCTCGGCGACCGCCTTCTGTGCAACTTCGGCAGCGAGATAGTCACCACCTTCATCCAGCACGTTCACGAAGTGAAGCACGTGCGACGGCGCACGGGATGCGAGCGCGATGGCGCGAAACAGCGCCTCCCGCCCGCTCCGGCTGAAATCATAAGCGACGACGACCTGTTTGGTTTGAGCGTTCATGTTCCTCCTCCATGACCACTGCGAGTACAGCAGTCATGCCTCAGGTCACTGCGCGGGACGTGCCGTCGCAACGTCGCGACGCCACGACACCCGCGGCGAATCGATTGCGCCGCCCGAGGGCCGAACCGCAGGCTCTGCGCAATCCGGCGTCGTCGAGGTTCGATGGTGCATCAATCCGACTTGCGAGACGGCTCGTCGAACAGGATCCGGCGCGCCGGCGTGTCCACATCGTCGAGCTGCCCCGATCGCACCGCCCAGATGAACGCAACGACAGCCGCGGCGGCGATCACGAGTGCGAGCGGGACCACGAGATAGAGCACGGTCATGAGCTCCTCCGGAAGGCCTGCGAGCGCACGGAGCTGGCCAGCACGGTCAGGGAGCTGAGCGGCATCACCGCCGCGGCGATCAGTGGATGGATGACGCCAGCAACCGCGAGCGAGCCGGCGACAACGTTGTAGACGAGGGAGTAGCGCAGATTGCGCTTGATCGTCACGACGGTGGCACGCGCCCCCTTGATCGTCTCAGCAATCGCAGTGATCGACGGCGACCGCAGATACACATCGGCCGCCTCGATCGCGATCTCGGCCGCACCGGACACCGCGATGCCGGCAGTCGCGGCCGCCATCGCGGCAGCGTCATTGACGCCATCACCGACCATGACGACCGGACCCCTCTCGCGCTGCGCCGTGACCATGGCGAGCTTGCCTTCTGGCGTGACATTGCCGTTACAGCGTTCGGGCGCGATTCCGAGCGCGAGACCTATGCGGCGCACGACACGCGCGTCGTCGCCGGACAGCAGCTCGACCCGCCAGCCCAAGCCGGTGATGGCATCGATCGCGGCACGTGCATCCTCGCGTAGCGGATCGGACAGGCCCGCAACCGCAACCGCCACGCCGTCGACCGCGACGACAATCGGGGTCTCTCCCCGAAGAGCGAGCTCGCTGATCCACTGCTGGACCGTTGGCGCAAAGGGTCGAGCGAGAGCAGATGCATCGTGGATCCAGGCCGGCGCACCGACGGCAACAATCCGCCCATCGACACGGCCGGCGATCCCACGGCCGAGCTCCTCGCGCACATCATGGGCAGTGCGTGACGTAGACGTATAGGCCTTGAGCGCACGCGCGATCGGATGATCGCTGCCCGCCTCGACCGCCGCTGCCAGCGCCGCGGCATCGACATCACCGAACCACGACACCACCGCGAGCTTGCCTGCGGTGACGGTGCCGGTCTTGTCGATGAACAGCGTGCCGGGTGTGGCAAGACGCTCGAGCGCATCGGCGCCCTTGACGAGCACGCCTTGGCGAGCCGCGCGTCCCAGCGCCACAGTCACCGCGAGTGGCGTCGCGAGTGCCAGCGCGCACGGGCACGTGACCACGAGCAAGGCCATGGCGTGCTCGGCGCCGATCGACACCGACACCAGTAGCGACCACGCGACAAAGGTGACGAGGGCAGTCGTGGTGATGACCGCCACGAACCGGCCCGCGAGCCGATCGACGAGACGCTCGATCGGAGACTTGCGCGAGGACAACGAATCGATCGTGGCCACGAGCGCGCCCAGTCGCGTCGTCTCGCCCACCGCGGTGGCGCGCACCGTCAGCGGCGCGGCAACGTTGACTGTCCCCGCATGAACGGTATCGCCGGCGCGAACCTCGATCGGGCACGACTCGCCGGTCAATAGCCCGGCATCGATCGCTGACGAACCCCTGACCACCACGCCGTCCACGGGGATGACTTCGCCAACGAGGACCCGGAGCTCGACACCTGGCACGATCGCCTCGATCGCGACGTCCACGAGCGCGTCGCCCTCGACGCGATGCGCGCGGCGCGGTGTGAGCGACAGCAGGAGCTCAGCAGCGCTGGAGGCGCGCCGCTGGTGACGCAGCACGAACCAGCGGGACACCAGCAGGAGGAACACGAGCATCGCCAGGCTGTCGAAGTAGACCTCGCCAGTCCCGCGCACGACGTTCGCCGCTCCCCAACCGAGCCCGGCCAGGATGCCGATCGAGAGCGGCAGATCGAGATGAAGGCGGCGTGCCCTCAATGCACCGATCGCGGTGACGAAGAACGGCGTCGCAGCGAAGCCGAGCCCGGGGACGGCGACGCACATCGACATCCAGCGAAACAGCGTCGTGTCGCCTGTCGACATCCCGCCGAACAGACCCGCATAGAGCGCGACGGCGAGGAGCATGATGTTGCCGAGCGCAGCGCCGGCGACACCGATCTTGACGAGCAGCGCGCGGTCTTCCTTGCGCCGCTGCATCTCACGATCGAGACCGCGATACGGGTGCGGCACATGACCAATTCGATCGAGGTATCGCGCGATCGCAGACAGCGAGATCGATGCCGGGTTCCAGATGACGTCGGCACGACTGCGCCCGATGTCCACGCGCAGCTCGCTCACACCCGGCAGACAGCGCGGTGCCGTCTCGACGAGCCAGACACATGCCGTGCAGCGCAGATCCTCGAGGTAGAAGGACGTGTGCGCGAGCCCGTCCGGCGTGACGGTGACATGGATGCGCTGCAGTGCCGGATCGTCGAGCTCGCCGTACGCGTGGTCCGTCGTGTGCGCCGGACCTGGCGCGGGCGGGTCGTCGTTGCGAAGATCGTAGAAGCGCTCGAGACCGTGCTCGGCGATCGCGTCGTGCACGATCTCGCAACCCGCGCAGCAAAAGGCGCGCTGCGCCGTGATCCGTCCCGTGGGCACCGGCAGGCCGCAGTGAGCACACGCGACCTGCGCGCTGGCGACAGCGACGGTCATGGGGACACCTCGTGGCACGACGGGGTGGCCACCCCAGGAGCGCCAGCGTCATGCCATCGCATCGACAGCGTCCCCAGTCCAAGCACGATCAGCGCGATCGAGGTGACGACCGGCATGCGAGCGCGGAGCCGATCGACCAGCGGCCCCGCGAGCGCGAGCAAGCCGGTCATCGCCGGCACAGTGCCGAGCCAGAACACGATCATCACGAGCGCGCCAAGCGGCGCGCTACCGGTTCCCGCAGCCGACACCACGAACGCCCACAGCCAGCCGCACGGGACGAACCCCGTCAACAGTCCGGTCAACCACGCACGTACACCCGGGCTGCGGCGACGCAGCCGCACCAGCTGTCGGGTGAACAGCCGGCTCTGCGTGCGACGCGGCCGTAGCCACCCGCGTGCGACCGCGATCGTGTACCCGCCCCACCCCACGATCACCGCGGCCGCAATCACCGACGCCGCGTGCTGGAACGCGGCGATCCGGCCTGCGACCTCGACCGCGCGTCCGACCAACCCGGCCGCCGCGCCGAGGCTCGCGTAGGTAACGAGCCGGCCGAGCGCGTGGAGAATCGCAAACCGCAGCGAGTGGCCGCCGGCTGCGAGGCCGACGAGAGGGCCGCACATCGCGAGACAGTGCAGGCTACCCGCGAGACTCGCGATGAGGATGGCGCCAAGCAGCGGAGTCATCGAGCCTCGATGCTGAACGGGCTCGTGAACCGGCTACCCGCGCGTTCGATGACAACCGTGAGGTCGTGAACGCCAACCGCCGGGGACCGCAGGACAGCGCGATAGGCGCCGTCACTCACGAGCACGAGCGCGGCGTCGATCGGCTGACCGTGCGCGCGCGAGTACCCCGTGACGCGCACGCTCGCACCGTCGACCGCCAGTCCCGCCCTGTCGCGGACGACCACCGCAATGACCGCGCCCTCGAGCGAGACATCGGCGTGCCATCCGAGCGTGCGACTGCGCGCGGCGTCATCGATCTCGTTGTCGTAGTGCGCGGCACGGTCGTAGTAGTTCGGGATGACCTCGGACGCGCCCGAGTGCGCGACCGCCATCAGCACCACCATCGCGATCACGTTTCCGGCGAGGAGACCGAGGATCGCGATGGTCCACTTCATCGCCGCGGTCACAGCGCACCGCTCTCGGGCCCGAGCAGCGTGACGCGGACGAGGCGAGCAAAGCCACGATCGTCTGCGATGCGCAGCGTGACCGCCCGCTTGCCGTGCACGTACCCGGACTGCGGCGCATCGACGAACAGCGGCAGCTCGAAGGACTTGCGGCCACGCACGTCGAACACCAGCTTGCCCGCGCGCAGCTTGGCGTCCGGCGCATCGTGAAGCGTGATCGAGTAGTGCCTGAGCTCGTCGCTCTCGTTCTCGAGCTTGAGGCGAACCTGCGACGCGACCATGCCGCCGCCGAGATCGACGAACGCGGGGCCATGGATTCGACCGATCCAGATCTGCGTGCTCGCGCGGGTTGCAATGCCCCAGGCGAGGAGCCCCGTGACGAGGACGAGCAGCACCGGATACACGATGGTGCGAACGCGTGCGATGCGCTTCGCCTTGCCCGCGAGCACGTCCTGCGACGAGTAGCCGATCAGGTGCCGCGGCCGGCGGAGCTTGTCCATCACCGTGTCGCATGCGTCGATGCACTGGGCGCACCCGATGCACTCCATCTGAAGACCATCACGGATGTCGATCCCCGTCGGGCAGACCGCAACACACGCGCCACAATCGACGCAATCGCCACGCGGCGGCGCATCGGTCAGGACCTTGAGCTGTCGCTTGCCGCGCGGTTCGCCGCGGGTCGCGTCGTAGCCGACGATCAGCGACTGCTTGTCGAGCAGGACCGTCTGCAGCCGTCCGTACGGACACGCGACGATGCAGGTCTGTTCGCGGAAATACACGAAGTCGAACATCATCAACGCCGTCACGCCGAGCACGAGCGTGAAGCCCGCGAGGTGGTCCGCCGGCGAGTGAATGAGCCACTGCGCCAGCCGATCAGTGCCGACGAAGTACGCGAGGAAGACGTTGGCGACCACGAACGACAGCGCGAGGTAGATGGCCCACTTCAACACGCGGCGCGGATGCAGCCCGGGCGTGGAATCGAGCTTGCGCTGCTGCGCGACCGAGCCTTCGAGCCAGCGTTCGATCGGTCGGAACACGTACTCGAGGTACACGGTCTGCGGGCATCCCCATCCGCACCACACGCGCCCGAACAAGGCGGTGACGAGGAACACGGCCAGCACGATCGCGAGGCCGAGCAGCATGAGCACGAACCCATCGCTGGGTCGGAACACGGCGCCGAGGATCGAGATCTCGCGCGCGGCCAGGTCGATGAGGAACGCAGGCCGGCCGCCAATGCGCAGAAACGGAAGTGCCACGAACAGCGCGATCAGCGCGTACGCGACGACCTGGCGCCGGCGGTGAAACCGCCCGCGTGAGACCTTGGGACGGATCAAGAACCGGCTGCCGTCCTGGTTGAGCGTCGACAGCACGCGTTCGCGGACGAGTGGCGGTGTCATCGAGCGAACCTGTCGACGGGTGCGCCCTGTGGTTCTTTGCCCGGAATGTTCTGACCGCGCAGCGTGCAGACGAATGCTGCGAGCGCGAGGATATCGGTCTGGGGCAACTGTTCCCCCCACGCCAGCATCGCGGTCGCGGGCACGCCGTTGGCGATGATCTTGTAGAGGTCCATCCGTGTCGTGCCATGAAGCTGCCGTAGGTCGGTCAGGTTCGGGCCGATCACGCCTTGCCCCTTGTCGGCGTGGCAGCTCACGCAACGCTGCGCGAACAACGCGCCGCCCTGCGCAACCGCGCTGGAGTCGCGGGCGGCACTCGCGAGGCGCTCCTCCGACACGTTCGCGGCCTCGGCGGCCGCACGCACGTCGCGGTTGCTCTCGTAATCGACGAGGGCTGCCGCATAGCGCTCGTTCGGCGTCGCGCCCCAGCCTACGACGTGAAAGTAGAAACCGTACGCAGCAGCAAAGCCGATCGACACCGCGAAGATCAGGCTCCACCAGCCGGGGAGCGGATTGTCGTACTCGCGGATCCCATCGTAGGAGTGCGTCAACAGACGGGCTTCCGTCGCAGCCTCTTCGGGGACATCGAGCTCGGAAGTCGCGGCGCTGGCATGTGTGGTCATCGGACATCTCCTGCGTCGTCACAGAGCGGCAGCTGGGCGCACACGTCGTGCTCGGACTTGCGCCGCTTCCCCGCGTGCCGGATCGCGACCGCGACGAACACGGAGAAGAACAGAAGCAACGCGAGCTGGGTGAAGTCTGAGGGTGTGAGCTTCGAGACGAGCTCGGACAGGCGGATCACTGGTCACCTCCGTGAGAGAGACGGATATCGACGCCGAGACGCTGCAGGTACGCGATCATCGCGATGATGTCCTTGTCGGCCATCCCGCGCGGACCACCCGCGGCTTCGAGTCGCTGCGCGAACTGCGCGGCCTGCGCGCGTGCGAGACCCGGCGCATCGGACAGCGCGTCCATGTACGGAACGCCGAGCATCGCCATCGCATCGACGCGACGTTGGATCACGTCGTACTCGATCGAATCGGTGAGCATGTGGGCGTACGACGGCATCACCGAGCCAGGCGACGTGGCGCGCGGGTCTTCCATGTGGCGCAGGTGCCACAGCTCGTCGCGCCGACCACCTTCGCGCGCGAGATCCGGACCGGTGCGCTTGCTGCCCCACTGGAACGGATGGTCGTAGACGAACTCGCCTGCCTTGGAGTACTCGGCCGGCTTGCCGTTGGCGCCGTAACGAACCGTCTCGTCGATGAACGGACGGATCATCTGCGAGTGGCAGTTGTAACAACCCTCCGCGATGTAGATGTCGCGGCCGTACAGCTCGAGCGGCGTGTACGGCTTCACCGTCTTGATCCGCGGCACGTTGTCGGCGATCAGGAAGGTCGGGATGATCTCGAATGCGGAGGCGACGAGGACTGCAACCACGGTGAGTGTCGTGAACAGCGCGGGCATGCCCTCCCACTTGCGGTGCCAGTGCGCCGGCGCGTGGACCTCGCGCTCGAGCGCCCGCTTCGCCTTCGACTCGATCTTCGCCGCCCGGATCATCGACGGCACGTCCACCTCGACATCGGCGTAGACCGCCGGGCGGGCACGCCAGGTTCGATACAGGTTGTACGCGCACATGAAGACGCCCACGACGTAGAGCGAGCCGCCGAGCGCGCGAACCCAGTACATCGGCACGAGGCGCGTGACCGTCTCGAGGAAATCCGGGTACTGCAGGCGCCCCGTCGTGTCGAACGCGCGCCACATCAGGCCCTGCGAGATGCCGGCCGCCCACATCGACACGACGTAGAGGACGATGCCGATCGTCGCGACCCAGAAGTGAGCGGTCGCCAGGCTCTTCGAGTGCAGCTTCGTTTGATACAGGCGCGGCACCAGCCAGTACACCATCCCGAACACCATGAAGCCGACCCAGCCGAGCGCGCCGGCGTGAACGTGCGCGATGTTCCAGTCGGTGTAGTGCGACAGCGCGTTGACGCTCTTCACCGAGAGCATCGGGCCCTCGAACGTCGCCATGCCGTAGAACGTGATGGCGACGACGAAGAACTTGAGGACCGGATCCTCGGCGACCTTGTTCCACGCTCCGCGCAGCGTGAGCAGCCCATTGATCATGCCGCCCCACGACGGCATCCACAGCATCACGCTGAAGATCATCCCCAGCGTCGAGGCCCACTGCGGCAGCGCCGTGTAGTGGAGGTGGTGCGGACCCGCCCAGATGTAGATGAAGACGAGCGACCAGAAGTGCAGGATCGAGAGCCGGTAGCTGAACACCGGGCGGTCAGCAGCCTTCGGCAGAAAGTAGTACATCATGCCGAGAAACGGCGTGGTCAGGAAGAACGCGACCGCGTTGTGCCCGTACCACCACTGCATGAACGCATCCTCGACGCCGGCGTAGATCGAGTAGCTCTTGAACATCCCCGCCGGAATCACGAGGTTGTTGAAGATATGCAGGATCGCAACGGTCACGATCGTCGCGATGTAGAACCACAGCGCCACGTAGAGGTGCTTCTCGCGGCGATTGCGCACCATCGCGAAGAAGTTCACGGCGAACGTGACCCACACGACGGCGATCGCGATGTCGATCGGCCACTCGAGCTCGGCGTATTCCTTGCCCTGGGTGAAGCCCAGCGGCAGCGTGATCGCGGCCGCGGCGATGATGGCCTGCCAGCCCCAGAAGTGGAGCTGCGACAGCCTCGCGAGCGGCCGCGCCTTGAGCAGGCGCTGCGACGAGTAGTACACGGCGGCGAAGATCGCGTTGCCCGCAAACGCGAAGATGACCGCGTTGGTGTGCAGCGGACGCAGCCGGCCGAACGTGAAGTACGGTCCGATGTTCAGTGCCGGCAGCGCAAGCTGCAACGCGCACCACAGACCCACCAGCGTCCCGACGGCCCCCCAGACGATCGTTGCGGTCACGAACTTGCGGACGATTGCATCGTCGTATCGAAGGGTCTCGTTCGCCATCGGGGCCGCCACATCGCAACCCCCGTGCCGACAGATCAGCGGTAGCAAGCGCAGCAAGCGCGCAAGGCCTGCGCTCAGCGCCGCAAGGCGTGCAGCGGTTGCGAGTTGGGATTGTGCGGTCGTCTGCAAACCCTGCGTAGGATGCAGCCTGACTCGGGCACGCTTCGTGCTGAAACGTCGCGGCATGGCGACGCCCGATAACCGGCTCACTACGTTTCACATCTCGCTCATGGTCGTCGAGTGGTCCGTGATCTCGATCGGCGTCATCATGGTGATGGTCGTCGCACTGATGCGGACTTGAAGCTGGTCGGTGGTCAGCGGAGAGCGGTGAGCACTCGCACCGCGAACGCGGTCGACACCAATGCCAGTACGCTCATCACGATGGCGAGCCCGACGTTGCCCATGTAGCACACGAGGAACGCAATCGAACCCGCCATCAGCGCGCCGAACACGAGCAACATCGGGCCGATCAGCGCGAGTACGGTCCGCATCCGCCACAGTGCGATGCCACCGATGATGTGCAGCGGCAAAATGAACGCCAGGTCGAGCACGTGGACTGGATTTGTTGGGAGTCCCGTTGCTGCAAGCTCGGCAGGCACGCTTCCGGTAAGCGCTGCCGGGACGAGCTGACCCATCCACAGCGGCGAATGCAACGCCGACGTCGGGTGGCCCCGGGATTTAAGCCCCGGGGCTCCCACAGATCCGGACGTGCAGATCTCTTGCATCCGGCTCCTCGGTGCGTGGGGTTCGCTACGAACGATAGACGCTGTGCACGATGCGCGGATTTGGGAGCGGATACCG
>JBBQFU010000110.1:0-26711 GCA_038322185.1 Haliangiales bacterium | reverse complement strand
GGCGCTCGGCACCGTTGCCGTCGAGCGCATCGTCGACGGATTGCTCGTGTCGCTGTTCGTGTTCTTCGCGTTCTTCTCGCTGCGCGGGCCGCACTCGCCGGGCTGGATGATGCCGACGGCGTATGCCGCACTCGGCGTGTTCACCCTCGCGATGGTGTTCCTCGTCGGTGCGCTCAAGTGGCCAGAGAAGTCGGTGCGGTTCTGGCTGCGCCTGTCGTTGCTACCGCGCATCGCGCCGCGGGTCGCGAACGTGATCGAGACCAAATTGCTCGAGATGATCCGCGGCTTCGAGGTGATGCGCGACACCACGAACCTCGTGAAGTTCGTGTCGTGGAGCGTGCTGTACTGGATCTGCAACGGCCTCGGCGTGTACCTGCTCGCCCGCGGCTTCAACCTGCCGCTCACGCTGATGGGTGGCTTCGCGACGATGGGGCTCGTCGCGGTTGGCATCACGCTACCGAACTCACCCGGCCTCGTCGGTCAGTTCCAGTGGTTCACGCTGCTCGGCCTGTCGCTGTTTCTGCCGGGCGCTGCGGACAAGGAGAACGCGATCTACGGGACCGCGTTCGCGTTCGCCAACGTGCACTACGGCCTCCAGGTGTTCTGGTACATCATGTGTGGCGCCATCGGCCTGGCCACCAAGCACGTGTCATTCCATGACCTGTGGGACGCGAAAAAAATTGGCGACGACGACACGAAGAAGTGACCATCGGGGCCATGCGCCCCTTCCTCGCTGCCCTTCTGTTGACGCTCGCAACGAGCGCCGCGGACGCGCGGTCCGAGAAGACGCTCGCCTACCAGCGTGACCAGGCGTGGCCCGCAGCGGTCCGCTTCCTGCGCATCGAGGCCAGGCTCAAGATCATCGAGAAGGACGCCGATGCCGGTTTCGTGATCTTCGAGTACCGCGAGGACAACAAGACGTTCCGCGGCTCGCTCGAGGTCATCGACATCGTCAAGGAGGGCCGCAAGCTCGTGCGCTTCGTCATCCAGATCGAGGACCGGCCGAGCTGGGTCGAGGTCGAGATGCTGACCAAGCTCGAGCGCAAGCTTCGCTCCGAGCTCGGCAACCCGGCGCCCGCGCCGACGCCGAAGGAGCCGCCGCCCGCCAGCGGCGAGCCCAAGCCGCCGAAGTCAGACGACAAGCCCAAGGACGATGGGCCACCGGTCAGCGATACGCCGTAAGCGCCGGTGCTAGGCTCGCGGCCATGCCCGCGCCCGTCGACCTGCGCAGCGATACCATCACGCGTCCGTCCGCTGCGATGCGGTTGGCGATGGCGAACGCCGAGGTCGGCGATGACGTGTTCGGCGACGACCCGACGGTCAACGCGCTGCAGGAGCGGATCGCCGACATGCTCGGCACCGAGGCCGCGCTGTTCGTCCCCAGCGGCACGATGGCGAACCAGATCGCGATGCGCGCACATACCCGGCCGGGCGACGAGGTCATCATCGGCGCCGGCGCGCACGTGTGGCGCCACGAGTCAGGCGCGCTCGCCGCGATCGCGGGCCTCCAGACGCAGGTCGTGGGCACCGACGGGACATTCACCGGCGCCGACGTCCGGGCGGCGTACAAGGCCGACGATCCGTATCAGGCGGCCACTCGCGTCGTCGAGGTCGAGAATACGCACGGGATGACTGGCGGCACGTGCTGGGATCGCGCACGGCTCGCCGATGTGGTGAGCACGACGAAGCAGCTCGGCATGGCCCTTCACCTCGACGGTGCGCGGCTCTGGAACGCTGCGATTGCCACGGGTGCCACCGAGAAGGAGCTCGCGTCGGGCTTCGACTCGGTCAGCGTGTGCCTGTCCAAGGGGCTCGGCGCGCCGATCGGCTCGCTCGTCGCGGGTAGCAAGCCATTCATCAAGGCGTGCCATCGCCTGCGCAAGATGCACGGCGGCGGCATGCGCCAGGCCGGCATCCTCGCCGCGGCCGGCATGTTCGCGCTCGACCACAATCGCGACCGACTCGTCGAGGATCATGCGAAGGCGCGCGCGCTCGCGGAGCACCTGGCGCAGGTCCCGGGGCTACATATCGACCTCGCAACCGTGCAGACGAATATCGTGATGATCGATGTCGAGCGCGGCACGGTGCAGGCAGTCATCGAGCTTGCGCGTGAGGAGGGGGTGCGCCTCGGTGCGAACACGGTGAGTGGACGGACGAGCGAACGCAGCCACCACCAGGTGCGCGCGGTATGTCATCTCGACGTCAGTCACGAAGATGTGATGCGAGCGGCGGGTGTGATCGCGGAGATCGCCAGCAAGCTGTGACATGCGCGCGCTGCTAGTGGTCATCGGTCTTGGCTGCTCGGCACCCGCGACGTTGCCCGAGCTTGTCGCCGCAGAGCGGCGCGCGAGCAGCGGTGATGTCGACGGCGCGCTCGTCGACTACCGGCGCGCCCAGACCACGTGTAAGTCGCTGAAGCCCGAGCGCCGCGCCATCGCCGCCTGCTCCGAGGCGCTCCTCGGCGAGGCACAGACGCTGGAACGTGCGGGCCGCACCGAGGAAGCGCTCACCGCGTACATGGCCATCCCGGCACGGGTGCCCGACGACGCGATGACCGGCTCGACCGCGACCTATCGCGCAGGCGAGCTTCTGCTCGACGCCAAGCGCGAGGTCGATGCGTGGACGCTGCTGTGGCGCGTGGTGACCGACTATCCCAACGAGGCGCACGCGGCCGACGCGCTCAAGACGCTCGTCGACGACGGCCGCCATCGCAACGCGCAGGCGCTCGCCGACCAGCTCAGCAAGATCCTCACGCCGCTGGCCGAGACGCAGGTGGCCGACAATCTCGTGTGGTCGCTCGCCGATCTCAACGCGAAGGAGCTCGCCCGACCCGACGCCGCGCGTTCGCTCTACGATCGCATTCCGGTCGATTTCCCGAACAGCGGGCTGCGCGACGACGCACGCTGGCACGCGGCGCGGCTGTCCAAGCAGCTCGGCGATCACCGGGGCGCCGTCGTGCGGCTGCGCGCCTTGCTCGCGACGCGCGAGGTGGCGATGGGTGCCGGCAGCTACTTCTCGATCTGGCTCGACGACGCGCAGCTCGAGCTCGGCCGCGTGTTGCGAGACAACCTCGGCGACCTGCGTGGCGCGGCCGCCGCATTCCGCCAGCTGCCGAAGCACTACCCGGCATCGATCCTCAAGGACGACGCGCTCTACGAGCTCGCGGTCACGCTCGCCAAGCTCCCCGACAAGCCCGGCGCGTGCAGAGCGATCGCCGAGCTGCGCAAGCTGTCGCCCGACTCCAAGTACATCGACGACGCGGGCGCGCTGTCGGCGGAGCTCGCATGTCCGTAAGTTCGATCGCGCTCGAGGATGTCCACAAGCGCTACGGGCACCGCCACGTGCTCGCCGGCATCTCGCTCGCCGTGGAGCCCGGCAAGAAGCTCGGCCTGATCGGCCCGGCTGCATCCGGCAAGAGCGTCATCCTCAAGCTGATCTGCGGCCTCGAGCAGCCCGACCGCGGCACGATCAGCGTGCTCGGCGAGAGTGTCGTCGGCCGCCGCGAGGTCCAGCTCGGCGACCTGCGCCAGCGCATCGGCATGCTGTTCCAGAACTACGCGCTGTTCGACTTCCTCACCGTCGCCGGCAACGTCGCGTTTCCCCTCGAGCAGCGTGGCGGCATGAAGCCCGATGAGATCAAAGCCCTCGTCGAGACGCGGCTGCGCGCGGTCGGCCTCGCTGGCAGCGAGCACAAGCTGACCGGCGAGCTGTCGGGCGGCATGAAGAAGCGCGTCGGCATCGCGCGCGCGACCGTCGCCGACGCCGAGATCGTGATCTACGACGAGCCGACCGCGGGCCTCGATCCGGTCACGACGCAGAAGATCTACGACCTGCTCGCTGCCGACCAGTTGCGCACGGGCGCCACCGTGCTCGCGGTATCGTCCGATGTCGTGGCGCTCGCGGGCTTCGTCGACGAGATCGCATTCCTCTACAAGGGCCACATCATCTATCGCGGCCCCGCCGCGACGATCGCCGACGCGCCCGATCCGATCGTGCGTCAGTTCGTGCGCGGCGAGCTCACCGGCCCGCTCGACGAGGGCAAACAGGACGACGCCGAGGCCCCCACGTGATCGGCGAGAAGCTCATCACCGGCATCGGTAGCAGCGTCACGCGCATCGCCGAGGAGGTCGGCGGCATCCTGGTGCTCACCTACCAGGTGCTGCGCGCGCTGCTGCCGCCCCGCATCGACTGGCGCGAGCTGATCAAGAACCTCTACAAGATGGGCAACAGATCCGTGCCCATCGTCGTGCTCACGGCGTTCTTCGCCGGCGGTCTGATGACGCTGCAGACCGGGGCGTTCGTGAAGAAGCTCGGCGCGACCTCGCTCGCCGGCTGGGGCGCAGGCTTCGCGGTGCTGCGCGAGATCGGTCCTATTCTGATCTCGCTGATGTTCTCGGGTCGTGTCGGCGCGAACAACACCGCCGAGCTCGGCACGATGACCGTGACCGAGCAGCTCGATGGCTTGCGCGCACTCGCGATCGATCCGATCCGGTTCCTCGTCGTCCCGCGCGTCGTCGCGATGGTCGTGATGCTGGTCGCGCTCACCATCATCGGCGATCTGGTCGCGTTGCTCGGCGCGTCGGTGGTCGCGCGCACGATGCTCGGCATCGACTGGTCGACGATGTACTACTCGTTCGCCGACAACCTGACGCCGCACGACTTCCTGCTCGGCGTCTACAAGTCGATCGTGTTCGGCGTGGCGATCGCGGTGTCGAGCTGCTACTTCGGCGTGACCGTGCGTGGCGGCGCGGTCGGCGTGGGCAAGGCGGTCAATGCGGCGGTGGTCGCTGCCGCGGTGTCGATCATGCTGATCGACTTCTTCATGACGTACATGCTCGGATGAGGTTCCTGCGCACAAAGATCGAGAACCTGGGCACCGTCGTGCTCGACGCGTCGCGCGCGGGCGTCGAGCTGTGGCTGGTCTACGTCTCGACGATCGCCGGCATCCTGCGCGGGTTCTCGCGCCGCAGTGGCGGGCGCGGCCGCCCCAAGGGTGAGCTGGTGCGGCAGCTCCACGCGGTTGGGAACAAATCGCTCCTGTTCATCGCGGTCACGCTCGGCTTCATCGGAATGGTGATGACCTACGAGGCGTGCGCGCAGCTGGCACGCGTGACCGGCGACTACTCTCAGGTCGGCCCTCAGTACATCCGATTGATCGTGTCGGACTTCGGCCCCACGCTCACGGCGCTGATGCTCGCCACGCGCGTCGGCGCCGGCATCGCCGCGGAGATCGGGTCCATGAAGGTCACCGAGCAAATCGATGCGTTGCGCATGAGCGGCGTGCTGCCGATCGACTACCTGATCGTGCCGCGCTTCATCGCCTGCGTCGTGATGACGCTGATGCTGTCCGCCGTCGGCAGCACCGTGATGTTCGCGGCCGGCGGCCTCACCGCGAAGTACTCGTTTGGCGTCAATCCGGCTCTATTCTTCGACCTGCAGTACCTGCAGTGGAAGCACTTGATCCTGTTCCTCGTGAAGGCGCTGTCCTATGGCGCAGCGATTCCGATCGTGGCCGGCTTCTGCGGCCTGCGCGCACGGGGCAGCTCGGAGGGCGTGGGCTGGGCGACGACGGCCGCCGTGATCGGCTCGAGCTTCGCGGTCATCGTGCTCGACTTCGTGTGGTCGGCGACGGCGCTGTTTCTGTGGGGCGGTGACATGTGAGCGAGCCCGCGTACATCGAGTTCAAGGACGTGACCAAGAGCTTCTCCGGCAAGGCGGTGCTCAAGGGCATGAGCCTCGCGGTGAACAAGGGCGAGGTGATGTTCATCATCGGCACGTCCGGCGTGGGCAAGTCAGTCACCATCAAGCACCTCATCGGCCTGCTCCGCATCGACGGTGGCGAGATCTGGTTCGACGGCAAGCGCGTCGATCAGATTCCCGAGAGCAAGCTCGAGCCGCTGCGCAAGCGCATCGGGATGGTGTTCCAGAGCTCGACCTTGTTCGACTCGATGACCCTCGCCGAGAACGTCGCCCTGCCCCTGCGCAAGCATCAGTCGATGAGCCACAAGGAAGCGCTCGCCGAGGCCAAGCAGCGCCTCGAGCAGGTCTACATGGCCGACTACGCCGACCGCTACCCCGCCGAGCTGTCCGACGGCATGCGCAAGCGCGCCGCGATCGCGCGAACGCTCGCGCTCGGCCCCGACGTCGTGCTGTTCGACGAGCCGACGACGGGCCTCGATCCGGTGAGTGCCCGCCGCGTCGATCGCCTGATCCGCGAGCTGTCAGACAAGCTCGGAGTCACCGCGATTGTCGTGTCCCATGATCCACCGTCGATCTTCGGAATCGCGGACCGCGTCGCGTTCATCTATCGGGGAATCGTGCACGTCGTCGCGACGCCGGCAGATCTTCGCGCCTCAGAGGATCCTGTAGTGCAGCAGTTCATCACCGGGAAATCAGCTGGCCCGATGGAGACACCAGGATTTTGACGCGAGGCGCTTCTCTACATTGAGCTTGCCCGCACAGCGATCAAAGTCATGGTGTTTGAATGTGCCGCGCCGTGGTCTTCGCTGCACTCGTCATGGGGGTGACGGGGTGCGCTGCTCTCAAAATGAAACCGGACCCGTACTCGCTCGCGGTTGGGGGCGTCGCGCCGGGCGCCTCTGGCGTCCCGGATGTGCGATGCGCGTGCAAACCTGGTACGGGTCCGGCACGAGGCTTCAGCGGCATCGCCAACAAGGTGATGATGCGCTACGCGAATCCCGACCATCGCGGCGTCGACATGATCTCGACGAGCGACGGCGAGCAGGTACTGTCCGGCAAGCTCGCGTACGGCATCGTCGACAAGGATCTCGAGGGCGAGCCCATCGAGCTGTTCGCCTGCATGGGCGGCGACTGGCAACGCGTCGGCATCACGAGGACGAACGGGGACGGCCGGTTCTCGTACCCGCTGCACGGTGCGGCTCGCCTGCCCTCGGGCCTGCGTGATCTCTACGCGTCGGTCGTCGCGGATCGCAGCGGTGCGCGCTTCCTCGCGTACGTCGCGCCGCGCGGCACCCGCGTGATTGTCACCGACATCGACGGCACGCTGACCTCGAACGAGACTGCCTTCATCGGTGGCATCGTCGGGCGCGGTGTCGGCGTTCACGAGAATGCCGCCTCCGCGCTGCGAGCCGCGGCCGAGCGAGGCTATCAGATCGTCTATGTCACCGCGCGCGGCGATCGGTTCACCGACGACACGCGCTGGTGGCTCGGTACCAACGACTTCCCGCGCGGCCCGTTGCGGCTCGCGCCGGATCTCATCACGATGCCGGGCGCTGCCACCGCCGCGTACAAGAAGCGCGTGCTCGGCGACCTCGAAGGTTTCGCCATCGCCGCCGGCATCGGCAACCGCAACAGCGATGTCACCGCGTACACCGCGGCCGGCATCCCCGCGAACCGGATCTTCATCAAGCTGCCCGAGTATCGTGGCGAGCTCGCGACGTCGCTCACCGGCGGTGCCGCGGTCGGCTTCGGCAGCTACATGCCGCTTCCCCTCTGAGGGGTCAGACCCCTATTTGTCCGGGCGGTCGAGCAGCTTCCACGGCTGCCGCTTGAGGATCTTACCGAGCTCCTTCGCGTCCTCGGGGAACTCGGGATCGCGCGCGAGCTTGAGCAGCGAGCCTTCGCCGCGCTCGATGCGCAGCTGGATCGCATCGACCGACGCGAGCAGCGGATCGACCTTCAGGATCATCGCTCGCACGCGATCGATCGCGATCTGGACGTGCTCGATCGCCTCCGCGCCTTTGCCACCGAGCCGTGCGCGCAACACATCGAGGCTGGCATCGAGCATGTCGGCGCTGACGCGCAGCTTGGCGATCGACGCCCTCGCCTGCCCGATGGTGGACTCGGCCTCGCGGGCGAGCCCACGCATACGATCGATGCCGGGGTCGCCACCGACCGCGGCATAGGTACGCTTGGCCTCGTCGAACAGCTGCGCCCAGTCATCCCGGAACAGGATCTCGGGCGCGATCTCGAGCAGGCTCGCCTGCAGCTTGTCGATCTCTTCGCGCAGTGCGCGCGCCTCGGGGCGCACCTCGGCGGCGAACTGGCGCGCGATGCCGAGGTTGTCCCAGGTGCGTTGGAGCACGCGATCGAGGCTCGGCGGATCCTTGCCGCGGAGCTCGTCGCCATCGGTCAGCGTCGGCCCACCAGGTCCGGGCGGCGGGCCGAGCTCGAGAAAGCGCGTCGACAGCATGCCGTGCGACGTCACGAACACGTCGCCGCCTTTGACCACGCGCTCCGCGTCGTCGCGGTCGAGCTTCACGGTGACCGCGATGCCCTCCACGCCGCCGAGCGGGGATTTCGCCCCGTGCGGTGACAGCGCGATCGACTCGACGTTGCCGATCGCGCGCCCCGCGACGATGAAGGGCGCGCCCTCGCGCAAGCCGCCGGTCCCGGTGAGGAAGACGCGGATGCGCATCGGCGAGCCGAGCTCGATGTTGTCGTAGAGGAACACGAAGAAGCCGATCGCGGCCGCAAGCACGACGAGCCCCACCGCACCGACACGGCGCGTGAGCTGTTGATCTTGCGCGAGCAGGCTCATCGATCGACTTCCCGAGACCTCGCTATTCCTTCCAGAAGAACTTCCACGGATTGCGCTTGAGGTCGCGGATCAGCTCGCGCAGGTCCGCGTAGATATCGTCCTTGGCGAGCAGCGCACCCGCGGTGCCCTTGCCGGCACGCAGGTCCGTGACCATTCCGTTGACGTTGTCGATCAGGCCGCCGGCCTTGCCCGCCGCGCTCGCTGCCTTGTCGGCTGCGTCGATCGCCTTGTCGATGCGCTGCTCGGTGATGATGTTCGTCACGCGCGTCGCATCGGTCATCAGCGCCTGCGCCGACGGCGTGAGCGTGCTCATCGTGCTCTGCGCAGCCCGCATGGTGCCGCTCGCGTCCGAGATCAGCGTGGCCACCGCGCGGCCATCGCCGAGACCGTTGTTGACCTTGACGAGCGTGACCTTGGCTTCCTTGGCCAGCGCCGCGCCGCTCGTGATCAGCTCGCCGATCGCGCCGCGATTGTCGACGAGGATCTGGTTCGCCTCCTTCACGGCGTTCGCGCTGTTTGCGAGCAGATTCTTGATCGCGTCGCGATCGTCGCGCAGGACCGCGGCCACGCCGTCGAGCACCTCGTAGAGGCGCGCGACCACGAGGTCGGTGCGCGGCGGATCGTGCACTGCGGGCGCGCCGTGGATCACCGCCAGCGGCGCGATCGGCGGTTTGTCGAAATCTCGGCCCGGCACGATCTCGAGGTACTGCTCGCCGAGCACGCCGGCGGTGTTGATGAAGAACTCGGCGTCGCTGCGGATGCTGTCGCGCACGCGATCCTCGATCCAGACGTTCACGCGCACCTGGACGCGCTTGCCGAGCTTCGGGTCTTCCTTGCCACCCCAGAAGTCGACGGCCTGCACCTTGCCGACCTTGATGCCCGAGACCTTCACCGGCGCGCCCGCCTGCAGCGAGCCGACGTAGTCGTAGTCGACGTAGATGTTGAATCCCGAGCGCAGCGAGAAGTTGCCGAGGATGAAGATGAACGCGACCAGGATCGCGCTCGACACGAGGATCAGCAGGCCATCTTTGAACTCGAGGCCGCGTTCGCGCATGGACGCGATGATATCGCCGAAACACAAAACGGCCCGTCTTGCGACGAGCCGTTAGCACGACTGCGAGAGGAGGCTGGTTACTGCCAGCCGCCCTGGCCGCCCTGGCCGCCCTGCGGCGGGTAGCCACCACCGCCCGGAGGCGGATAGCCACCACCACCTTGCGGCGGGTAGCCACCACCGCCCGGAGGCGGATAGCCACCGCCCGGCGGATAGCCGCCACCTGGAGGCGGATAGCCGCCACCCGGAGGAGCCTGCGGCGGAGCGCCGCCGCCGGACTTGCCCTTGGTGAACATCGCCTTGGCTTCTTCGTAGGCCGCGGGCGACGCCATCATCAGCACACCGAAGTATGCGACCACGGGAATGAGCATGTGGATCATCAGGAAGATCGCGGTTGCGCCAGCATGCATGTGCACGAGCAGGACGAGGCCCATGAGGATGACCTTCACGGGCAGCCACACGATCAGCACCGCCGCGATGAGCGGCGCGAACGCGTCGACCGACTGCAGTGCGGGCGGCAGCTTGGCCGGTGGCACCACGAACAGGATGCACAGGATGCCGAGGATCGACACGATGAAGTCGAGCAGGACGTAGATGATCGCGAGCGCAGGGACACCCGAGAAGCTCAGGTAGTCGAACGAACGCAGGAAGCCGGGCACGAGCATGCCTGCGCCCACCGCGATGATGATGCGAGCGACCTGATCGTTGGGCTGCGAGATTCGTGCAAGCAGACCGAACACCAGCACGGCATAGCCAAGCTGATACAGCCCGTCATGCTGGCCAAAGCCGCCCGCGCCTGCGGCACCAGCACCGCTGACCATGAAGATGCCGGCGAAGGACACCGCAAATGGGATCCACTGCAGAACCGCGGGCGGAACCTTCGCGCGAACGTCGGGCGGCGCCGCCGCGACGAGCAGGTACGCACCGCCGGAGATCAGCGGCCACAGCAGGAAGTCCCACTTCGGCATGCCACTCGAGAACCCGAACAGCGTCGGCGACAAGCTCCACGGAACGATGATCGACGCGACGAGCGCGATACCTGCGAGGAAGAGGATCTTCCGCTGCAGGCTCGCGTCGTGAAGCTTCGAGACCGGGAAGCCGAAGATCGTCCCGGGCGCGGAGCCCGGAATCTTGCGAGCGAGATCATCCATCGGCCCCGGCAGATCTTGCTGCGGCGGTGCGAATGGGTTGTTGCCCTGCGGATATCCACCCGGCTGCTGGCCGAAGCCCGGCTGCTGCGGCTGAGCGTAACCACCCGGCTGCTGGCCGTAACCAGGCTGTGCGCCTGGCGGCTGACCGTAGCCAGGCTGTCCGCCCGGCGGCTGACCATAACCAGGCTGTCCGCCCGGCGGCTGACCATAACCAGGCTGCGCGCCTTGCGGCTGACCATACGGGTTCGGCGCGCCACCTGGCGGCTGTCCAAATCCCTGACCACCCGGCGGTTGTCCTGGCGGCGGCTGTCCGTAACCCGGCTGTTGACCTTGCGGCTGACCATACGGGTTCGGTGCTTGTGGCTGGCCGAATCCCGACTGACCTGGCGCTTGGCCCGGCTGTCCGAATCCCGGCTGTCCGCCCGGCGGCTGACCATACGGGGCGGGCGCACCACCTGGCGGCTGGCCGTAACCCGGCTGTCCGCCCGGCGGCTGGCCGTAACCGGGCTGTCCGCCCGGCGCTGGCTGACCATATGGATTCGCCGCTGCGGGCGGCTGACCGTAGGGGTTCTGACCTGCAGGACCCGGCGTTCCAGGACGACCGGCTGCAGGCGCTGGCGCTCCACCCGCGGGACGACCGGCGGCCGGCGGCGGCGCACCCTGTCCCTGCGGAATGATCGGTGCCGCGTAACCGAACATCGTCTTCGCCGGCTGCGCGCCGCCCGGAGGCGCTCCGCCCGCCTGCATCGCAGGCATCGGTCGGCCGCACGTGCCGCACGCGGGAGCGTTCATCAGCACAGCCGCGCCGCAGTAAGGGCACGGTCTCGTTGGAGTCGCCATGTGGGGATTCCCCTATCCTTTCGGACCGAACGGTAACCCGCGGATTCGAGCGAAAGCAACGTAACGGCACGCGGTTTTGCCCGTAGCGATCGACAGTTGCGCGACGGAAGCCTCACTGACTCTTTGCCTCGCGGCGTGCTGACGTTGTCGGCCGGCATGCGTTATCAGTGAGGCCGTGGCGCGCCGGCTTCCCGAATACGACGCCTTGCGAGGCGAGGCGGTCGAGGTCCGGATCGCGGAGCAGCCCATCCGCGCCTACGCGAACGAGAGCATTGCGGCCGCGACCTTCGCGAGTGGCACGCGCGTGCTGTCGCGCTCGCTGAAGTACCACCGGCCACGCACGTTCTTCTGTCTCGAGGGCCACTGCAGCGGCTGCCTCGTGCGGCTCTCGGGCGTGCCGAATCTTCGCGCGTGTCTCGCACCCTGCACGGCCGGCGCCGAGGTCGAAGGCCAGAATGCGTTTCCGTCGGCCGAGGTCGACTTGCTGGGCGCGGTCGACTTTCTGTTCTCGCGTGGTCTCGATCATCACACGCTGATGACCGGCTCGAGCGTCCTCAACAAGCTCGCGAACAAGGTCGTGCGCCAGCTGTCGGGCCTCGGTCGCTTGCCGAACGAGCCCGCGCGCGATCTGCCCGAAGTGGCCGAGCGAAACGTCGACGTGTGCGTGATCGGCGGCGGCCCCGCCGGGCTCGCCGCTGCGATCGCGTGCGCACAGCGCGGCCGCACGACACTCGTCATCGACGATCAGATGCGTCCCGGCGGCAGCCTGCGCACCGAACCGCGCAGCGGTCGCATGGCAGCCGAGACGACGTGGCAGCATGCGCGCGATGCGAGCGTCGAGATCCTCGCGCGGTCGACGGCGATCGGATTCTTCCCCGAAGACGACGGCGGCGTGCTTGCAGTGTCCGCGCCCGACCGGCTCTATCGCGTTCACGCGCGCGCGTGGATCTGGGCGACCGGCGGCTACCCCGTGAACCTGCCGTTCCAGGAGAATGATCGCCCCGGCGTGATCGCCGCGCGCGCGGTCGGTCGCTTGCTCGTCGATCACGGCATCCTCGCCGGCGACAAGGTCTGCATCATCGAGGTTCCGCGCCTCGCCACCGAATCCGAGGCGCTCGCCGGTGCGTTGCGTCGCGCCGGCGCCGAGGTCACGCGCGTCGCCCTCGCTGACACGTTGGGTGCGCGCGGGCGCAGCTGGGTCAACGGCGTCGACACGCACAACGGCCGCGTCGATTGCGACGTGATCGCGGTCGCCGCGATTCCCTCGCCCGCGTCCGAAGGTGCGCGCCAGCAAGGCTGCAAGGTCCGCCTCGATCCCGATCGCGGCGGCTTCGTCGTTGTCGTCGACGAGCTCGGAGCGACGAGCTCGGCAAACGTGTGGGCGTGCGGTGATGTCACCGGCTACATGGGCACCGAGCACGCCGCGCTCGACGGCACGCGCGTTGGATCGAACGTCGCCGCCGCCCTCGCGGGAGGTGCGTGATGGCCGGCAAGGTGATGCTGTGCCGCTGTGAGGACGTGACGCTCGCCGATCTCGAGCACTGCGTGTCGCGCGGCTACGCCGACATCGAGGAAGTGAAGCGCTACACCGGATTCGGCACCGGGCCGTGTCAGGGTAAGGAGTGCCTCGGCCCGGTCGCCACGGAGCTCGCGCGGCTGACCCGCAAGCCGCCCGAGACGATTCCGCCGTTCACCTCGCGCCCCCCGCTCGCACCGACGCCACTCAAGCTCCTCGCGCTCGCGCCCGACGCGCACCGCTTCGCCGACGAGGGAGATGAGCAAGCCCCGGCAGCGCCGAAGGGCGCTGCAAAGGTTGATCGATGATTCCCGGCGGCGACGACGACGACGACGAGAGCCGAGCGGATCGCTCCGGCGAGATCCGTCTCCCTGCAACGCTCGAAGCGAAGGGCCCGGTCCCCGCGAAGACCGAGATCGCGATCGTCGGCGGTGGCGTGATGGGCCTCGCGATCGCGTACTACCTCGCGCAGCGCGGGCTCGACGACGTGGTCGTGCTCGAGCGCGGCTATCTCGCCGAGGGCGCATCGGGTCGCAATGGCGGTGGCGTGCGCCAGCAGTGGTCCACCGAGATCAACATCCGGCTGATGCAGGAGTCGGTCGAGCTGTGCCGGCGCTTCGCGGTCGATGTCGGCGTCAACGTCTGGTTCCGCCAGGGCGGCTATCTGTTCCTCGCGCGCAGCGCCAAGGAAGTCGCGCGGCTCGAGAAGAACATCGCGGTGCAGAATCGCTGCGGCGTCGCGACGCGCATGCTGTCGCCCCAGGCCGCACAGGAGATCGTCCCCGAGCTCGACCTCGCCGGCATCGTCGGAGCGGCGTACAACCCGACCGACGGCATCCTGTTTCCGTGGCCGTTTCTGTGGGGCTACGCGCGGCAGGCCGCGGCACACGGTGTGCGCATCTTCACGCAGACCTCGGTCAACGGCCTCGAGCGCGCAGCGGGCGGCGGCTACACGCTCACCACCTCGCGCGGCACGATGCACGCGCGCCGGGTGATCAACGCGTGCGGCGCGTGGTCGCCCAAGCTCGCCGAGATGATCGGTCTCCACATCCCGACCTATCCCATCCGCCACGAGATCTGCTCGTCCGAGCCGCTCAAGCCGTTCCTGCGGCCGATGGTGAGCGAGCTCGCGAGTGGTCTGTACTGCAGCCAGTCGATGCGTGGCGAGATCGTCGGTGGCGTCACCGTGCCGGGTCACGGCTCGACCTACGCGATGGGCAGCACGCTCGAGTTCCTCGCGACCTACGCGCGACGGCTCGTGCGCCTGATGCCGATCCTCGGCGACATCAAGATCCTGCGTCAGTGGGCCGGCCCGTACGATCAATCACCCGACGGCAATCCGATCCTCGGCGCGGCGAGCGCGGAGCATCCCGACTTCTTCCTCGCGTGCGGCTTCGTCGGGCACGGCTTCATGATGGCGCCGATCATCGCCAAGCTCTACGCCGAGTACCTCACCGGCGGCACCAGGCACGACATCTTCGACCGCAGCCAGCTGGCGCGCTTTCACGGCGGGGCGCCGAGCACGCACGAAAAAGAAGACTTCAACATCGGTTAATGGCGCTGCCACCCGCCCCACGGCGTGTCGGACAGCAGCGATGTCGCGCGATGGGCGATGCCGCGATCGAGCTTGCCCTCGATCGCATCGGCGAACACCGCAGCGAGCTCGCCGGCGGTCGAGAACCGATGCACCGGCGACTTGGCGAGCGCGACCGCGAGCACGAGCTCGAGCTCCGGCGAGACCGTCGCGCGCTTGCTCGGCTGCACCGGCATCCGGTACGCGACCTCTTGCAGCATCGCGGGAACTTCGCCGGGAACGACGGCGGGAACCCCCGTGAGCAAGCGATAGATGATCACGCCGAACGCGTAGACGTCGCTGCGCTGGTCGAGCGTGCGACCGAGTGCCTGCTCGGGAGACATGTAGCCCGGCGTGCCGACGATGTTGTCCTGCGTCAGCGTGCCTTCGCCGTCACGCCACTTCGATGCGCCGAAGTCGAGCAGCTTCCAGATCCGACCGCTGCCCTCCCCCGTCGCGAAGATGTTCGACGGCTTGAGATCGCGATGGATGATGCCGGCCTTGTGTGCGGCGTCGAGACCGGCAGCGACGTGGGCGACGATCTCTTTGACCTCTGCGATCGGGCGCACCGACTGTTTTTTGATCAGCTGTGCGAGGTCGGTCCCTTCGAGGCGCTCCATCACGATGTAGGGCAGCACCGCTTCGGGCGGTGACACCTCGTAGACCCGCACGCAGTGCTTGGACTGGAGCGACGAGATGATCGCGCTCTCGCGCAAGAACCGATCGCGGGCCGATTGATCGCGCAGCAGGTGTGGCGCGAGCAGCTTGATCGCGAGCGGCACGTTGTCGTCATCGCGGCTCGCCGCGTAGATCTCTCCCATCGCGCCGCGGCCAATGATCTGGCCGAGCTTGTAGCCGTCGAGCGTCTGCTCGGTGAAGCGACCCGCGCCGCCAACGCCGGCCTCGCGTGCTGCATTGGCTTCAGCCATGGCTTCGGCGAGCTGCGCCTCGCGACGCGCGAGCTCGAGCAGCGCGCGGTTGTGTTCCTCGAGCGCTCTCGTCGCATCGCGCCGCGCCAACCAACCGGCGATCCCTGCACCGATGGTGATCACCTGGAGAAGCCCGACCGCGACGAGCTGCGTGAACAGCGGCGCCCGGCTCGGGTTCGGCTCGACGAGCCCGCGTGACTCGATGTAGCCGAGAGCAGTCGCGAACGAAAAGGCCGCCTGCGCGACCACGCAGACGGTGACGCCCATGATCGCTTCGTTGCGCGTGGCGCTACCGACCGCGATGTAGATCGTGAGCGGAACGAGCGCGCCGTACGCGGAGAACGGGCCCCAGAAGTAGTAACCGCTGACGAGGACGATGACCTGCGCCAAGATCACGTACATCGCGATCGTCGGGCTGTAGCGGCGCGGGTTGCGAAACCAGAGGGCCGTCAGACCGGTGAGCACCGCGGAGCCCGCGAGCGCAGCAGCGTGGATCGTGACGGCGCGCGGGTCGCCACCGACGAGCATCACGATCACCGCCGTCACGAACGACGATCCGGTCATGCCGGTCATCAGGCCGCGCACGCGGGTGGCTTCGACCTCGGCGAGCGCCTGCTCCGGCGTCGCCATCGTGCGACTCGTGCTGGTCAGCGACGTGCGCGAGATCGGACGCGAGGCCATCGAGGGCCGCGACGGAAGGGATCCGGCCGCAGGCGGCGAGGACATCGAAGGCCGCGAATCACGCGCGGAAGCAGCGGCGGGCTCGATCTGCGTGTCATCGAGGATCTCCGTCGTGTCCTCCCGCCCCGGCTTCGCTGACGCCACGCTATGAGCTTCTCACGGACGCAACGTCACTGCGCGTGGGCGACTGCGACGTGGTTGTCGGGTAGCGCACGCGGGCCCGGTGCGTGATCCGCGTACACGGGCCTTCGTTGGCGCAGGGCGAATTACTTCGAAATCTTGGTCGTCGTGTTCGGCTTCACTTCGACCTGGAAGGTCTTCGCGGTGCCGTGGTCTTTGTCGAACAGCGTGACCGTGTGCTTGCCCGGCTTCACGAGGACGCGGAGCGGGGTCATTCGCTTGGAGTTCTTGCCGTCCACCCACACCTCGCGCGGGCTTGCGCTCGAGATCGCGAGTGCGCCGTTACCGTTGAGGTCCTCGGCGCCGGCCTTCTCGACCTTCGCAGCCTTCGCTGGCTTGTCGACGGCGGCGACGCGAGGCTTCATGCGCTTGGCCGTACGTGCGGCGCGACGCTCGCGGGCGAGCTCGCGCTTGGACTTCTTGACGTTCTTCGCCGGGGGCATGGCCTTGGCGGGGGCAGCAGCGACAACAGCGACCTTGGGAGCTTCGATCGGCGTCGCCGTCACGGTCGGGACGGTGGGCTCGTACTTGGCGGTGAAGGTCGACTCGGGGACGACCGTCGGCGGTGAGATCATGTCCCTGGGGGGCGGCGGCGCCACGGGCGCAACCGGCTCGACGGGGGCAGCGGCAGTAACCGGCTCGGCAGCCGCGGCAGGCTCAGCAGCGACAGGCTCGGCAGGCACAGCGGCAGCGGCGACAGGTTCAGCAGCAGCGGCAGGTTCAGCAGCCGCGGGTTCAGCAGCGGCTGCGGCCGGCGCTTCAACCGCGGGCTCGACCGATGCAGCGACCTTGGCAGCGGGCTTGTCGCTCCCCGTGAGCAGAACACCGGCGAGCGCGACGGCGATCACGAACAGGCCGACAGGAATGGCGTAGAGCTTCTTGTTCACGCCCGCGCTGGCGATGCGCCACGAGGACGACTTCGACACGCGAACGGTGCCATGCGCTTCCTGGATCGCATGTGCCGGATGACGCACGAACGCTTGCGGCAGCGGAACACTCAGGCGCGCGCCGGGCGCGGTCGGAATCACGGCGTGCGAGTACGGAGGCGGCTGCGTGCCCGATGCCACGCGAGCGGGCGCAGCGGGCACGCCTGCTGCGCGGGCGTACGGGGAGCCGTGCTCCTCGACGACGGGGGGCGGCGGCATCGTGAACAGGCCTGCGCGCGGGTGCTGCGACGGCTGCTTCGGATCGGCCTCGCCATCTCGGCGGCGGGACCCGGCGAACAGGATGTCGTCGTCCGGATCGTCTGGGATCGCCTTACGGCCGAAGCCGGAGAGGAGGTCGTGGATCGCCGTGGACTCTGTCGCCATTGCTGAATGCAGACCCTTACAAGGAACGGACCATCTGATCGCTCACCAGTTCTCGCGGCCTTGAGTGCCTTCGAGCCATCCAAACCGCCGGCTACTGGACCAGCCAGTGGGGCTAAAAGTGCGCATGACACTGCGTGCTGGGACCCCATCGTCCCGCGCCCGTTTACTTCGCGTAACGACGGCGACGCGCGAGACCGACGAAGCCGAGCAGCGCGAGCGCGATGCCCGAGCTACCGCCCGCCGTGTTGCAGCCACCGTGGACGTCGTCGCCGAGACCGTTGACGCCATCGCCTTCGCCGGTGCCAGTGCCAGTGCCGCCGCCGCCATTCGCGGCAACCGTGATGGCGAGCGTGCGAGTCGAGGTCTGACCCGCGCTGTCCGTCGCGCGGATGTCGAGCATGTGCATACCGACGCCGAGGTTCGAGACCTGGAACGTGAACGGCGCGGTGTTGAGCGTGCCCTTGAGCGTGCCGTCGATGAACAGCTCGGCCTTGACGAGATCGGTGTCGACGATCGAAGCCTCGACGGAGAACGACGAGCCGACGGTCGAGCCGTCCTGCGGGGAATTGACCTGCGTCATCGGCGAGGTGTTCGCGGCGGGCGCGCCGTAGAGCAGCACCACGCCCTGTTGGTCCTTCGTCGTGAACGAGAGGTTCGTGCCGGTGCCGTTGCACTGCGGGTAGTGCATCACGCTCGCACCGTCGTAGGTCGTGAGGCCGCGAAACGCGGTGTCTTCGAAGCAAGTGGTGGCGTTCGCCTCGGGGCGAGTGTGCTCGTGGCGGAAGCCGAGCGCGTGACCGAGCTCGTGGGCGACGATGTTCGCGAACGGAACATTGCCTGCGCCGCCGGTGAATGCCGTCGTGTCGATGAGCACGTTGCGCTCGGCGCGGACGCTGTCCGGGAAGAACGCGCGCATGAGGTACTGGCCATTGGCGTTCGTCGGGTTCACATCGAACACGACGTTGTTGTTCGTGTTGGTGCAGTTGCCGTCCTGCGCGGGCACGTAGATGAAGTTCACGTCGGCGAACTTCTCCCAGCCGTTCTCGGCCGCAGCCTTCATCGCGTCGACGACGGTCTGCTTGTTCGTACCGAACGAGTTGCTCACGCAGTACGTGAGGTTCTTGCGCTGGGTCGCGTCCCACTTCACGTCCTGGCCGTTCGCGGTGTAGACAGCCAGCGCGCCCTGCTGCTGCGCTTCCCAGATCCGGTACAGCTCCTCGTCGCCGGACACCGGGGTGTCCCAGTCGAGGATGTAGAGGCCCGTGTCGGCCTCACGATACGTCTTGGCCTTGAACTCCTCGAACGACAGCCCAGCCGTCGAGCTCAGGTTCGGCTGATCCACACAGCCCACCATCGCCAACATCGCGAGTCCTGCGAGGCCCTTGGTCATGTGACCAGGCAGTTACACGAGTAGTGCCAGTGCCCGCCTCTGAGGTGTTGCGCACTTAGCAGGGTCAACTGACCCCAGTGGTGAGTGGAACCGAAACCAGTTCCCCCAGGGGGGGCGCGCGGAGTTGCACAAGTTGTGCACTCGAGGCTGGCCCGCTTCGCCGGCGCCCGTGGGCTATTCGCCCGGCGTCTCGTCGGCGGGAACGGCTTCGTCGGTGTTCGGGCGGGCGACGATCTCGATGTTCTTCAGGTGAGCCGGCGCGTTCGCGCGCTCTTCCTTGGTCATCAGCGCCATCTCGAGCTGGCCCAGGCGCTCGATCTCGGCGAGTGCGTTGAAGCCGCCGATGAACTGACCGCGCAGGTAAATGAACGGCACCGTGTGCTGCCGGGTCTCGTTCGCGAGCGGGGCGAGCTTGCCCTCGTGCTCGGGCTGCTCGAGATCGATGTAGTCGTAGTCGAGCTTGTGGCGCTCGAGCAGCGTGATCGCGCGACCCGACCACGGGCAGCTGTTCTTGCCGAAGATCTGCGCTTTGAGGTCGGGATCGCCGAAGCCCTTCTGCGCGGCCGCCTTCTGCGTCGCGCTCGGCGGCGTCGGCGCGGCAACGGCCTTGCGCTTCGCCTCGGCGGCGGCAGCCTTGGAGGCCTCCTCGTCCTTGGACACGTAGTCCTTACCGAGGAGCTTGGCGATTCCCTTGCGCGCCTTGATGTAGCGCGGGTCTGTCGCTACGCGATCCTGGAGGAAGTCTCGAACCTCGCCACCGATCTCGTCAGCGCGGTTGAGCGCAGAGAACACGCGCTCGGTCGCCTGCTGGGTCCACTTCTTCGACTCGGTCTGCTCGGGCATGGAGCGGTCCATACCACGAGGCGGGAGCGAATCAGATCAGAGAAGCAACGCCGGCCGCGCCGATGTAGCCGAGCGCTGCCGTCGAGAGAGCCACCGCCACCATCGTGAGTGCTACGAGACCTAGCTTCCGCATAATGGGCTCTCCATAGCACAGGCCATTCCAGGACAGCTAGTACCTGGTTCGGCGGTGTTGCCCGCCGAAACCCCAGGGATCCCCGAAGAACTGAAACCCACGGGCTGCACACCGACATCCGCCCTGGGGGTAAGTCGCCGGGCGCCCTGGCCCCAGCCGCGGCTCAGGCCACACGACTCACCGACCGCTACCCGAACAGCCCGTTGGGCAGGCCTGACGGGGCGCTAGCTGCCAAAGACTTTCTTCTTCAGCTCGCCGGTTTGCGCCGCGTTGATGAGCTCGACCTTGCCGCCGATGCACTCGCCGGCGACGAAGCACACGGGCAGCCGCTGACCATTCGAATCGCGGCGCACCGCGTACTGCGCGGCCGGATCTTCCTGGATGTTGGTCACCGTGTACTTGATGCCCTGCGTGTCGAGCACGTCGGTCAGCTTGCTGACATCGCGCTTCTGCTTCTCCATGTAATAGACGATCACCGGCGCAGCATCGGCCGCGCCCTCGGCAGCGCCGCCTGCGGGTGCAGCCACCACGACAGCGCCGCCGACGGACTTGGCGGTGAATGCGCGACGATCCTCGAGCTCGTGCTCGTCGGCGAGCGGCCGGCCGAGCACCTCGTTGGCCTTCTTCGCGACATCTCCGAGCTTGCCCGGAAGTTTATCGATCGCGCGAAACGCGTTCGCACGCATACGGTCGACGATACTCATGGGCTGGTTCGTACCACGCAAACGGTCGGTCAGAGCTTCTTGCCGACGAGCTCGAACGTCGAGGCGGCGGTCGAGTAACCACGGACGGTCACGTGAATCGGTGCCGGCTGCGCCAGGGTCACGCGGCACGACTCGTTCGAGCCGTTCTTGTACGGGCGGCAGTCATAGGTCGACGTCGTCGGCGCCGAACCCACGCGCACATAGAGGTCCGCATCGTTGGTACCGGTCAGCGTGAACTCGTACTGGCCCGCGGCGACCGTCGGGGTCGCGAACTTCTTCTCGGCCGCGCGCAGGACCGAGCCGCTCACGTTGAGGCCGGCCCAGGTCTGTGGGTTACCGCCGCCACCCGGCGTGAACACGTTGTCCTGCTCGCCCGAGACGAGCACGACTTGCGAGGTGTCGATGCCGCGGAAGATCGTCTCGTAGGTCTTGGGCGCGTCGTACGCGACCAGGCCGCGGAACATCGCCATCGTGGTGTCCGACAGCTCGTGGAAAAACGCCGGCATCGCGTTGTTCACGAGGTCCATGTACTTGTAGCCAGTCGCGTCGTCGGGGTTGACGAGCATGTGCGCCTTGTTGAGCGCGTCGTCGACGTACGCGAACGTGTCGCAGCCGTTGAGCTGGATCACGACGTACTGACCGGTGATCCACTTGCCCGCAGCGGCGAGCGCGCGAACGTTGGTACCGAGGCCCGCGTGGCCGTTGTAGACGATGTAATCGGCGCGCTGCGACAGCGCCTCGTAGCGAGCGCGGAACGCCGGCTGCTGCAGGCCCAGGCGAACGTTATCGGTGAGCAGTGCGACGACGCGGATCTTCTTACCGTCCGCGAGCGTCGCGTTGAGCTCGATGTCCGGGGCGGCAACGCCGGGGCTCGACGGCAGCGTCGCGGGCACGGTCGTGAGCTGACGCGCGGACAGCTCGCTCTTCATCGCGTTGACGAACTGGTTGTAGGCGTTGATGCCGACGTCGTTCGTGGTCGCGCCGTCTTCGTTCTTGCCGAAGATCGCGACGACCTCGAGGCGGTTGTCCTCCCAGACCTTGGTGTACTCGGGGTACTTGCCGCTCGTCTGCACGGGACTCGGCGACAGCGTCGCGGTCACCGTGTTGAGGTCTGCTGCGGCGAGCGTGCAACCCGACGCCTTCGGGCGGTAGTAGTAGAACATCGAGCCCGAATCGACATCGTGCGCGCCGAAGTCGATGCACTTCGTTCCGTACTTGGTCGCGAACGCGGTCTGACCCGCGCTCGACACGTCGAGCGGGTTCTTGAGCTCGATCGTCGGCGGGACGTTGTTGCGATTGCCCCACGCGACGAGCAGCTTCGCGTTGTACTTGATCTGGATCTTGCCGCTCGCGAGCGTCGTGCGCTGGATGTTGGTCACCTCGGCCTTGTCGATGCGGCCCACGCTGTTCATGCCGTTGAGCTGGCCGACCGTGTAGAACAGCTGCGATTGGATCTGCGAGCGATCGTCCCAGGCGCTGTCGGTGACGAGCGTGCCCTGCCAGCTGGCGTCGACGAACACGGCAACGGCGGACGAGTCCTCCTTGCCATCCTCGTTCTTGACGGACTCGCCGTCATAGAGGTCGGCCTCCTCGACGCAGGCAGCGGAGAGGGCCAACAGAGCAGTGAACGAAACGGACGTAAGCTTGGTCATGTTATGGGTCGTCTCGAGCGGAGAGCTCAAGGCGCGCACCAGCAACATCCGTGCGCGCGCTAACATCGCGACGCACCGTGCCAGATCCGGGATTTGCCGTGACGTTCTGGCGCCATCGGCAACTCGGCTAGCCGCGACACGCCGCGACACCGCTGAAAACCCGGCGACTCAGTCAGCGTCGTGCCGTCGTACCAAACAACAACGCCCGCGGGGTTAGCGCGGGCGTCATCGGTCGATCTAGTTACGCAGCGGTCGGATCGTTAGTTAACGACCTTGAGGCTCTTGCGGCCCGACGGGATCGGCGTGCGACCACCGTCCTCGACGGACTGCGGATCGATCTCCGGCGCCACCGAGACGACGCTGTTCTTCTTGCGCGTCTTGGCCGCGGCGTTGCGCGCGATCGCGAGGAGCTTGATGTGAGCCTCCTCGTGCGCCTTGGTCGCCTTGCCCGTGAGCACGTTGACGACCTTCTCCTTGAGGTAGCGCAGACGGTTCTTGCGCGCGCCAACCTCGTAGACGAGGTCCGCAGCGCTGCAACCCGCCTTGTGCGGCGAGCGGTGGAACGCGCTGTTGAGCTCGGGGTGCTTCTCGACGTACTTGCGCACTTCCTCGATGGTCATGCCGACATCGGCGAGCGCCTTGTCGACTTCCTTCTGGGCGTGCTGCTTGGCCTTGAACAGCTGCATCTGCACGCGGCTGTAGACGTTGACCGCGCCGTCACCGTTGGTCTCGATCGGCAGGAAGATGCCCTGCGGATAGAGCTCGGTGATGAGCGACTGGATGCCGTCGGAGACCGACGAGGACGGCATGCAACCGAACGGCTTCACCGAGAGGGTCATGTTGACCTTCGCGTAAGCGACGTTCTGGATCAGCTTGCCAATCTCCATGTGGCCTTCGCCACCACGGAGGTTGTTGTCGTAGAACGCGTGCGAGACGTCTGCGATCTCGTTCATGTTCGGCAGGTGGTAGTCGTTCAGACCCATCGCCTTGGCGAAGGTCTGGAACAGGCCGTGGAGGACCTTCTCGCCGGCCCACAGCGACGCCAAGCGCTTGCGGACGTCGACACCCGCGAGGCTGAACTTCGAGCCACCGACGGTCTGCTTGCCGTCCTTGTCCTTGAACGCCTTGTCAGCGCCACGCAGCGTCGAGCGCTGCGCCGTGTCGTAGCGACCCTGCCAGATCATGTAGAGCAGCCACGCGGTGACGATCTGGATGTCCGGCTCCGCGCCCTCGGCCTCGAGGAAGCGCTGCAGGCCGTAGTTGCCGTCGCCTTCGGTCGTCATCGCCCAGAACTCACCGATGATGCCGACGCGCGGCTTCGCCTTGAGGCGGTCGACCTTCACGGCGCCCATCGTCTTGCGCACCTTGTAGAGCGCGACAATGAGGGACGTGTTGTTCTCGAACGCATCGGCAACGATCTTCTTGCTCATCTCGAGCGCGCGGTCGGCAGCACCGGCCTCCACCTCGTACGGGCGGATGCGGTAACCGAGTGCGTTGAGGCTGTCGCCGATGAGGATCGCGCGAACCACGCCCCAGAAGAACGTCGGGTTCATCTCGAGGCCAACGCCCTCGCCCGTCGCCTGCTTGAGACCACCGGTCTGCTGGAACAGCAGCACGCGGAAGCCGTCGAAGCCGGAGTCACGGAGCGCCTTGCGGTACTCGGTGACGTACGTGCCGAAGCGGCACGGGCCACAAGCGCCGGCCGTGATGAACACGTGGTTCTTGACGATCTCGTCCTTGGTCATGCCGCGCTCGCGAAGACCGTCGAGGTACTTCACGAGGTTGCCGACGGTGAAGTAGGTCGGGTTGCACTGACCGCGGTTGCCGTACTCCCGTCCGAACTGGAGCGCGTCGTTATCCGGCGTGTCCATCGCGAGGACCTTGTAGCCAATGCCACGCAGTGCGCTCTGGATGAAGAGGTCGTGGGCCATCGTGAGGCCCGAGACGAGGATGGTGGTGTGCTCGCGCTGGTCGCGGGTGAACTCACGCGGCACGGCGTCAAACCAGTGCTGCGCGTTCTCGACCGGAAGGCCGAGGCGCTTGCGCTCCTCGATCTCGAACTGCTTGAGCTGATCCTCGATCGCCTCGAGTGAGAGGTTGTCGAGGCTGGATCCGTTCTTGTCGTTCGTGGTGCTCATGTTCGTTTCCTTGCGGTCCTAAGGTCTATTCCCGCTCCGAGCGGGCTTTTGCGAGGGTTCCAGCGGCGTTGCTACCAGCGCCACTCGTTGTGTTTTCCTTGATCACGTTGAGGCCGATGGCACGCTTGCCCTTGCCGGCGCTCGTCTTCAGCTCGTCGTTCGCCACCCACTCACCCACCACCAGCTCCAGCGCCTTGATCTCGCTGTCGAGCTTGTCGTCCGTGCGGCCCACGGTGGCCAGCTTGTTCTGCAGGCCAACCATCAGCTCGAGCTTCTTGATGGTCACCGTGCGGTCGAGCTCGACCGTCTTCGTGGCCTGGTCCTCGAGCTTCTCCTTGAGGAGCATCAGCGTGTACGCGTACGTCTTCACGCGGATCTTGATCGAGCCGCTCGGCTTGTTCGCATCGATGTCGTGCAGCGCCGAGTAGGCCTTGCCCGCCGACGCGATGATCGAGTCGATGAGGCCGTAGGTCGGCGCATCGTGGCCGCACTTGAAGCTCGAGAGATCGAGGCACGCCATGTTCGGGTGGCGAGACGCGTACTTCGCGGCCCAGACTTTCTGCACGGAGTTCGTCGAGTAGTTCTCCGGCCACACGTCGGTCACGTCGAGACCGTTTTCGATCACGCCCTTCGCGATGTCCTCGGCGAACAGCTTGTCCATGCGCGCCTTGTCACGTGGCAGCGACCGCATCGACAGGATCGGATAGCCGAGCGCCTGGAACTCCTCGAGCACCGAGTGGTTGAGACCCGGATCGTTGTGGTACGGGCGGCCGAGCATGACGAGCGCCACGCGGTTCTCGCGGGTCACCTCGTCGAGGATCTCGCGACCCTTGCGCTCCATCTCGTCCTCGAACGCCTGGACGGCCTTGAACGCCTCGTCGACGGCGAACGCGTTCTCGTCGTGCGTCAGGCCCAGGAGCGGCGCCCACTCGTCGAACATCTGCTTCTTGCACATCAGCGGCTCGTTGAGCGTGACGCTCGTGTCGAGGTAGCTGATGCCGCGCTCGGCGAAGAAGTCGGTCTCCTTCGTGAACGCCGCGCGGATGACCTTCGGGGTACCCGACACGACCGGGCAGCTCGCCGTATCCATCTGGTTCACGATGAACGTCGGGATGTGCGTGATGCCGGGGAAGAAGATGTAGTTGAGCGGCTTCTTCTCGTGGTGCTTGAACAGCAGGTTGTGAATGTGCGCCTGGCAGACCTTGCTCGGGTAGCAAGGATCGACCGAGCCGTACTTGCAGCCGGCCTGCCACATCTCTTCGCTGGTCTCGTCGCTGAACACGACGTTGCGCGAGTCGAGGCCGATGACCTCGAGGTACGTGCGCCAGAACGGGCCCGTCGAGTACATGTTCAGAACGCGCGGGATGCCGACGCGGACTTCCTTACGCTTCGCCCAGACCTCGGCGCTCGCGCGCTGGAACGGACGCTCGATCTCCTTGTGGCGGAGCGCGCCGAGGAGCGTCTTCTTGACGACGACGTCCTTCACGGGCACGCCGTGCTCCGGCATCTTGGCCGGCTCGAAGAAGCTCTTGAACGCGAGCTTGGCCTCGTAGTCGACCAGGTTCGGGTACTGCTTCATGCGCTTCTGACGCTCCTTGTTCAGGATCTTCAGAGCGTCCATGTTCTCGACGGTGCCCTTCTCGCAGCTGAAGCCGGAGATGTAGCGGGCGGTCTTGCCGTCGAGCGTCTTGGTGTCGATGAACGTGCGCGAGCAGTTGTTCGGGCAGAAGTTGCAGCGAGTGTTCTCGTCGTTGATCGAGACGTACTCGATGTCGATCGCCTGATCGAGACCGACGAACGTGGTCTTGGCGCGGCGGCGCGTGATGCGCAGCGCCTCGAACGCGGCGCCGATCGCGCCTGCCTCACCGCAGTGCGGGTGCAGGTAGACCTCGGCGTTCGGAACGCGCTTCTCGATGTAATCGACCTGCGCCTTGAGCGCGGCGACGTTCTTCTGCGTTCCGCCCTGGAGCACGAACACGCGGCCGAGCTCGGCCATGCGCGGGATCTGGACGACGTACTGCCAGATGTTCTTCGGCAGCACGAGCGCGAGGCCCGCGAGCAGCTCCTCCTTCGCATAGCCTTCCTTCTGGAAGTTCACG
>JBBQFU010000109.1:0-26840 GCA_038322185.1 Haliangiales bacterium | reverse complement strand
GCGCCGGTCTCTTTCATCCGCGCCTTGATCAGCGAGTGACCGACCTTCCACATCTCGACCTCGCCACCGGCAGCCGCGAGCTCGTCGTACATCGCCTGGCTGCACTTCACCTCGCCGACGAACTTCGCGTTCGGCACCTCGGCGAGCAGCGCCTTGCCCAGCAGGATCATCAGCTGGTCGCCCCACAGGATGCGGCCCTTGCCGTCGATGGCGCCGATGCGATCGGCGTCGCCGTCGAGGGCAATGCCGACCTCAGCCTGGTTCGCCTGCACCATCGCGATCAGGTCCACGACGTTCTCGGGCTGCGTCGGATCGGGGTGGTGATTCGGGAACGTGCCATCGAGATCGCAGTACAGCGGGATCACGTCGAAGCCGAGCCGGCGATACAGCGACACCGCGGTCGGCCCACCGGCGCCGTTGCCCGCGTCGACCACCACCTTGAAGCGGCGCGCGCCGAGCTGGAGCTGGCCGGCCGCGTAGTCGAGGTACGCGCCGGTCACGTCGCGCGAATGCATCGCCTTGTGCGGCGGTGGTGCCGGCTGCTCGAGGAGCTTGGCGACCTCGTCGCGGAGCTCGGCGATCGCAGAGCCGTGCAGCGAGTCGGTCCCGATCAGGATCTTGAAGCCGTTGTCCTCGGGCGGATTATGGCTGCCCGTGATCATCACCGAGGCCGCCGGCTTGAGGTGATGCGCGGCGAAGTACAGCACCGGCGTCGGCACCACGCCGATGTCGGTGACGTCCGCATGGACGCGCAGGCCATCCGTCAGCGCGGCGAACAGGCGCGGCGACTGCACGCGCGGGTCGCGTCCGACCACGACCTGCTTGCCGTCAACGCGTTTGCCGAGCGCCTGGCCGATCGCGCGGACGGTCGAGTCGTCGAGGTCGCGGTCAGCGACGCCGCGAATGTCGTACTCACGAAAGCTGCGCGGGTTCACTGATCACAGATACCGCGCGAGGCCACGCGCCGAAAGGGCATCGATGACCTTGCGGACGTCCTGCGCCGCATCCTTCCGGATGACCAGGATCGCGTCCCCGCTCTTGACGACGACGACATCCGAGAGGCCAACCGTGGCGATCAGCGTCTGGTCGTCCGACATCACCACGTTACCGGTCCCGTCGACCACGAGCACCTGCCCGGCCACCGTGTTGCCGCTCGCGTCGGTGCCGCGGACATTGGGTAGCGCGGCCCACGAGCCGACGTCGTCCCAGCCGACGCTGGCCGGCACGGTCACGACATGGTCGACCTTCTCCATGATCCCGTGGTCGAACGAGATCGACGGCAGCGTCGGGTAGAGCGCCGCGGCACGTGTGCGATCCTTCGCGATCAACCTCACCGCAGCACCGGTCACCGGCAGATGCGTGTCGAGCTCGACGAGCAGGCGCCGCGCGCTCGCGCAGAAGATGCCTGCATTCCACAGATACCGCCCGCTCTCGACGTACGCCTCTGCGGCCGCGCGGTCCGGCTTCTCGACGAACCGCTTCACCGGGGTGACCACCCCGGCCTGGGCCGTACCCGCAACCTCGAGGTAGCCAAACCCCGTCTCCGGCCGCGTGGGCGTGATGCCGATCGTCGCGATCGCATCGTCTCGCTCCGCGGCGGCGAGACCCGCAGCGAGCACGCGCGCGAACGCGGCCCGGTCGGTCACGTGCTGATCGGCCGGAAGCACCACGAGCACCGCATCTGGATCACGCTCGGCGAGGATCGCGGCGGCCAGGCCGATCGCGGCCGCCGTGTTCCGCGCAACCGGCTCGGCGACGACCTCGAGGTCAGGCGCCGCTGCGCGCGTCGCTTCCGCCAGCGACTCCGCGGTGACCACCATCACGCGCGTGCTCGGCGCAGCGACCGCGGCACCGAGCGCCGCGGAGGCAGCCACCATCGGGATGTTCTCGGCCGTCAGCGCGAGGAGCTGCTTGGGACGCGACCGTCGGCTCGCGGGCCACAGGCGAGTTCCGCTTCCACCGGCAAGGATCACTGCATGTCGCATCGAACGCGCATCCTACCGGATCGGGCGCGAAGTGCTGGCCGGGGGAACTGGGCAACGTTCAGTTTCTCGATTCGCGGCCGCCATGCCTATGCTCGGGACATGGGCCTCTTTCGAACTGTCCGGTGGGCGACGGCGGGATTCACGGCGGCACACGTGCTCGAGTCGGCCTGGCATCGCTGGATCGCCCACGGCAAGCGCCCCGACCCGACGCGCACCGGGCACCTCGAGCATCACCGCATCGCGGCCGAGCCGGTCGACGTTCCCGCCGAGATCAAGCTCAATGGCGGCCGCTTGCTGAAGACCCTCGCGATCGGCAACCTCGTGCTGGCGCCGTTCGTCGGCCTGGGCCGCACGCTGCCGTTCACGACCGGTCTCGTCGCAGGCCTGGTCTCGGTGAACTACTACCACGCACGCATGCACCGCCGCGCACCACGCGGAGCCTACGAGGAGTGGATGTGGCGCTTCCACTGGCATCATCACGCGGCCGATGCGCGCGTGAACTTCGGGCTGACGAACCCGCTGCTCGACTACGTGTGCGGCACGGTCGTGTACCCCGACGAGGTCGTGCTGCATCCGAACCTGACGCCCGCGTGGCTGCGCGAGGCCGGCGGCTCGGTCGCTGGCATCCGCACGCGCGAGCTCACCACTTCATCGTCGTAACTGCAATTTCGTACACGTGCCACGTGCCACGTGCACGTGCTCGTGCTCGTTCAGGAACAGCGTTCTCATCGACCATCAGTTGATCGAGCACGTGCACGAGCACGTGCACGTGGCAGGTGTACGAGCACGTAGAATGTTCCGGGCCCTAGGGCTCGGCGAGCAGCTCGGCCGCGAGCTTCGGCGCGCGGAGCACTTCACTGCCGATGAGCACGTAGCGCAGCCGCTTGTGCGTGTCGTAGATCTTCCAGTGCGGCAGCGTGCTGACGTCGTAGTCGAGCGCGATGGAGGTCGTGCCGTCGCCGACGTCGACCTTGCGCACCACGATGCGATCGTCGGGCGCGATCGCCACGGCGACATGGCCACCGACGACGATGCACGCGGCACACGACTCGCTCCAGAAATCGACGAGCGTCACGCGACCGGCGACGACTGAATCCTCGACGCGGCCGGTGATGTCGAGCGACTTGGCGACAGGTGCGGGCGGTGGTGCGGGATGCGGTGTGCTGCTGCAGGCCGCGAGCACCAGCAGCAGGCGCTTCACGCGCCCTCGGCGAGCTGCTTCGCGATGCGCGTGACTTCCGAGCGCGGCAAGCCCGCGTGATAGATCTGCTCGATCGTCACCCGCTCACCCGACACCATCTCGCTCGCACCGAGGCGAATCACGCCGTCGGTGTCGATCGTGACCTCGACGAGCACGAGCACGTCACCGGCCGGCGCTTCGGGCAAGTCGACCACGGCATAGCGGCCGAGGTGACGGTTGACCGCGGGATCCGCGGACTCGCCTTCCCACAGATCGAACTCGACGCGCACCTGATCGTCGTGGCGCGTGGGGAGCAGGCGCAGCTCGCGCGTCGGGACCACCGCGCTCTGCGCGATCACCGGCTCGCAGTCCTGGCCCTGCCGCGAGATCATCAGGCCGCGCGCAGCGACATCGATCAGGAGCACACCCTCGATGGCACCGTCGAGCCGAGCGACCTCGAGCGCCGCGCCGACGGCCACGACCTCCTCGGGATTTGCGATCGTGCTCGGCTCGCGCCCGCTGATCAGCGCCAGCTCCTTACGCACCGCGGGGATGCGAGTGCTGCCACCGACGAGCAGCACCTCCTCGATCTCCTCGCGCTTGCGCGCACAGCGACGCAGCGCTTCCTTGACCGGTCCGGCGAGCCGCTTCACGAGCGGCGAGGACCACAGCTCGAGCTCGTCGCGACGCAGGGCACGCGTGTAGGTGAGGCTCTTGCCCGATGGCAGCTCGGCGAGCGCCGGCACGTCGACCTTGGAGCCGGGCTGTTCGGACAGATCGTGCTTGGCGCTCTGTGCCGCGAGCCGCAGCTTCTCGATCGCCACAGCGTCGGTCGACAGGTCGAGGCCGCGCGACTGGCGCACGTCGCGCACGAGATTCTCGACGATCGCACGGTCGAAATCGTCGCCGCCGAGGAACGGATCGCCGGTGGTCGCGAGCACCTCGAACACACCCGCATCGACATCGACCACGGCGACATCGAACGTACCGCCACCGAGATCGCAGACCAGATAGCGACGATCCGCACCGCGATGCGAGCCGTGGCCGAGCGCGGCCGCGGTGGGCTCGCTGAGCAGGCGCATCACGTGAAGCCCGGCGATCTGCGCGGCATCCTTCGTGGCCTGGCGCTGCGCGGCGTCATACCAGGCGGGAATCGTGATCACCGCGCGCGTGACCGGCTCGCCGAAGAAGCGCTCCGCGTTGCGGCGCAGCTCCCGCAGGATCATCCCCGACACTTCCTCGGGTGAGATCGAGCGCGCCCTGGCAAGCCGGATCCAGGTGTCGCCGTTGCTTGCCTCGGTGAGCTCGTAGGGCAGCACGCGCGACAGCCGGCGGACTTCGGGATGATCGTAGCGGCGGCCGAGCAGGCGCTTGACGCCGAAGATCGTGAGCTCGGGACTGTGGTCGAGGCCGGCGAGTGCCTTCTCGCCGACCACGGGACCATCCGGGGAGAACCACACGATCGACGGCATCTTCGTCGAGCCTTCCTCGGTGGTCAGGATGCGAGGAGCACCATCGCGATCGATCACTGCGACCACGGAGTTCGACGTGCCGAGGTCGATGCCGATCGCGTGGCCAACCTTGCCTGTCATCGGAACATCCTCCGCACCACATCGTTGGTGGGGGGGCCATGCTTGCGCACGTGGTCGAGCAACTTGCTGGCCTCGTTACATTCAGAGTAATGCGCGAGCGCCGTCTCGAGCTGCGAGGTCGCGAGCATGATCTCGCCGTCCACCAGCGCTGCCAGCGCGGTCGCGACGTAGTAGAGGGAACGCAGCGGCTTGCTGCGCGGATACACGACGAGCGCTGCTGCGAGCACCTCGCGTGCGGTGTTCGAATCGCCCTGGCCGAGCATCGCGCGTGCTCGTGCCTCGTACGCATCACTGCCGCCCTGCCCGCCTGACACGTTCGGCTCGGGCGGCTTCGTGCGGGGGAGCTCGTGCTCGGGCGGCGTACCGGGACGCGCGTAGCGATTCGGTGCGCGACCCGGTGCCGGCGCGCCCTCCCCGCTCTGGATGTCCTCGAAGCCAACCAGCCAACCGGCCGGCGCAGCCAGCGTCGGTCCCGCGATCGCCCCGCGGCCCTGCGCGACGAGGTTCGCGCGCATGCGGTCGTAGGCACGGTTGGCGAGGATCGTGATCTCCTCGGCGAGGTGCGTGATCGCCGGCGCGCCGCGACGCGCGACGAGGTCGGGGTGATGGCGGCGGATGAGATCCTTCCAGTGCATCCGGACCTCCGACGGACCAGCATCACGTCGCACGCCGAGCACCTCGTGAACGGCCACCTGGCGCAGCCGGCGCAGCTCGCTCGACAGGTGCTGAAATAGCACGCGCTCGTCGGCCGGCAGCTCTTCCGTCGCGGGCACCACCACACCTGCACGCGGTGGTGCGACGGCTTGGACCTTGGGGGCGCCGGCACCGTCGTGCTCGCTTTTGGCGAGCGTCTCGAGCCGTGCACGCACCTCGTCGGTGAAGCCAGAGAGCTCGATCTCGATCCACGTGCGGGTGCCGTCCGGCTTGCCGTCGATCTCGACGGGAGACGCCTTCTGCACGAAGCCGTCGATCGCGATCACCATCTCGTTGGGCAGCTCGAGACCGAGGGTCACCGCCGTTCCGACCTTCGCGCTGAACGGCACCTTCATCGACAGCAGCCTGCCCTTGCGGAGCTTGCGCTGCGTGAACTGGTCGACTTGCTCCCACGTCCCGCAGCGCACGTGCAGCGTGCGTCCGGCCACTACTTGCCCTTTTTCGTCTTGGCGTCGGGGTCGGGCTCGAGCTCGACAGAGCGCGAGAGCACGGGTTTCTTCGGTGCTGCATCGATCGGCATACGCGGGTCGCCGCCGTCGCGCCAGTCGTCTGCCTTCACCACCACGTTCTGGGTCTTGAAGCCCGGCTTCACCACGCGGAACTCGTAGTCGCGGCCCGCGATCAGCTCGTTGAACCGGGCCGTGTTCGCGCCGATGAACAGCCACGCCTCGGCATCGGGCGGCGTCGACTCGATCTCGACGGTGCCGTTACCGATCACACCGGTCGACTGCAGCTGTGCCGACTTCGGCTGCAGCGGCATCACGACGGGCGCCTTCGACGGCTTGAGCGTGACGTCGAGCTTGGCCTTCAGCGTCTCCTTGGCGCCCTTCCAGCTCGTGCCATTGATCTGTGCCTCGGTGACTTCACTGCCGTCGCGGAGCAGTACGAGGTCGTGCGGCTGGCTCGCGGGCAGCTTGATCGGCAGCGTGGTCGGCGTGCGGCCCAGACGCATCCAGATACCGGCGCCGGTGGCGTTGATCTCGATCGAGCCGGAGTCGGGCTGCGCGGCGTTGAGCTTGCTCTCGATCGCCTGCTGCTCCTGCTCGCGCTTCTCCTTGTCGGCCTTGGCATCAGCCTCGCGCACCTTGTCTTGCTCTAGCTTGTTGTAGACGAGGTAGCCACCGCCGCCGACGATGCCGAGCACCACGAGCGCGCCGAACACGCTGCGCAGCGGGCTCTTGAGTCGTGGCGTGGGCAGGTCGTCGATCGCGATCGGGTCGACGATCGGCCGCACCGGTACGTTGCGCGGTGCGCTGCGCAGGGCACGCACGGCATCGTCGTCGCTCTCGGCGCGCTTGGCGACGCGCTCGGCACGCGCGGCGGCTTGCTCGAGCTTTTCGGCCGCGGCCGCTGCAGCCTCGGCGGCGGTCGACATGCGCTGTGCCGGACCGTCGAGGTCGCCGATCGCGGCAAACGCGGCCGCTTCATCCATGCTCGGCCCCCGCACCGCGGCCATCGGCTGGGACCGCCGCTTCGGCGTGTCGCCGAGCGTCAGATCGGGATTGCTTCGCGCGCGTACCTCCGGCGAGCGCCGCGGTGCGGGCGCGGCCGGCACGTCATCATCGTCGTCGGGATCGTCGAGCGAGGGCACGCGCGACGCCGACAGGATCGCCTCGTCCTTGCGCGGGTTCTTGCGGATGATGTCGCTGATCGGATCGCGGCGCTTTGGCGGCGCGTCGTCGACCCGGGTCATCCCGGTGTCGTCACCGAGTCCCGCGATGAGCGAGTCGAGGCCGGCCGGATCGCTGCTCGGGCGCTTCGGCGGCTCCTCTTTGGGGCGCTGCGCGGTGACCTGCATCGAGCCCTTGCCCAGCGAGGCGAGCAGATCCTCGGTCGCGTCGTCGATGTTCTCGTCGGTCGCCGACAGGCCGGCTTCCTGGATCAGCTCGCCGCGATCGGCGAGCTCCCAGCGATCGTCCTCGAGTGCCTCGAGCAGGTTCTCGAGCATGTCCGACGCCGTCTTGTAGCGACGGGTCGCATCGGTATCGAGCGCGCGCTGCACGAGACGCTCGACGGCCGGTGTGGCGCGTAGCGAGCCCGGCGGGACTTCACCCGACAGCATCGTGAACAGCAGTGCGCCGACCGCGAACACATCCACGCCCGGCGTGGGATCCTCGCCGACGACGAGCTCGGGTGCGATGTAGCCCGAGAGCCCGCGCCACAGCGACGAGTCGGCACCCTGTGCAACGGCCGTGGTCAGCGCGCGGCCGGCGATGAAATCGCTCAGGCGCACGACGCCGTCCTCGTCGATCAGCACGCTGCGCGGGTGCACCGCGCCGTGGATCAGCCCCGCCTTGTGCGCCGCCGCGAGCGCTTCGATCACGCTCTTGCCGATCAGTGCGGCGACCGGCATCGACAGCTTGCCCGCCTGCTTGCTGCGCGACTTGGCGTTCTCGATCAGATCCTGCACGGTGACGTAGCGACCGCCGCCGCGGGTCACGATCACCACATCGGGCCCGCCGGCTTCGACCGTGACGGTCGGCACGATGTTCGGGTGGTCTAGCTTGGAGAACTTCTCGATGTTCTTCGCGTCAGTCAGCGAGATGCGGAAGGAGTCCTCCTCCAGCATCTTGGGATCGACCACCATGCCGCGCAGGTTGCGCGTGCCGCCGAACTGGGCGCGGTGGATCGCACCGTACATCGTGACGGCCAGCCGTTCGCTCAGCACGACGCCGGCGATGATCTGCTCGGCCGCTTGGCCTCCCACAGCCGCAACTATAGCAGTCGGAAGTACAGCTCGACCCAGGGCTCGGCAAACAAATAGAACACTGCTGCCACCGCCAGGTATGGACCAAATGGCAGCTCGGTAGCCATGACGTCGCCATTCTCCTTGTTCGACCGCGCGAGCATGAGGATCCCGAGGATGCTACCGAGGAGCGACCCGCCAAACAGCGACGCCAGGACGCCCTTCCAACCGAGCAGCGCGCCGACCAGCGCCAGAAACGTGCTGTCCCCCAGGCCCAGGCCCTCGCGGCCCCGCAGCCGGTAGTAGATCTCACCGATCAGCCACGGCACCCCGTAGCCGATCGCGATGCCGAGCAGGCCCTGCCACCACTGCCGCCCGAGCAGGAGCGACGCCGCGTAAGCGAACACGATCGACGGGATCGTGACCTTGTTCAGGATCAACTTGTGGTCGATGTCGATGAACGCGATCACCACGAGCACGAACACGAACGCCGCGTAGATCACGAACTGCATCACGCGCTCGTCGAGCGGCAGGAACATCCCGCCGGTCCCGAGCGTGAACCACCACGCCACCCCGAACAGGGCGCCGGTCAGCGCCTCGACGAGCAAGTAGCGCGGCGAGAAGCCCGTCTTGCACGTGCGGCACTTGCCACGGAGCCACAGGTAGCTGAGCAGCGGGACGTTGTCGTACCAGCGGATCGGCGTGTTGCACGCGCTGCAATGCGACCCCGGCTTGACCACCGAGCGGCCCTTGGGATGCTCCTCGGACGGCGGCCAGCGATAGATGCAGACGTTCGCAAAGCTGCCCCACAACAGGCCGAGCAACACCGCAAATGCGGCTCCGACCATCGTCGTCAGCGGCTGCAGTACGTGCGTCTCGGGCACCAAGTGCACGGTAGCTTGGTTGACCCAAGCCGTCGAGAAAGCTAAGACCTCGACTCGGATGCTTCGCGCAGCACTGATTGCCAGCTTGGCACTTGCCGCGTGCGGCCGCTCGACCGGGGTCTCCGACGAGGAGCTCGGGCAGCTCGTGATCGCGCCCACGCAGAAGGTCGAGCCGATCAACGTCGAACAGGCGGCCAAGGATCCGGCCGAGCTGACCCGCGCCCTCGCCCGTCCCTATCGCGACACCGTCGCCGCGCTGGGGCCCCACACCTTCAGCCTCAACACGACCACCTCTGTCGACGAGGCGGGCAAGCGCGTCACCGACCTCAGCGATCACACCGTGATCGAGCTCGGCGACAAGGGTGCCTTCCACGCGACCTACACCAACTCCGCTGACTACGGCCGCGAGGTCTTGTTCCTGGACGGCAAGCTCTACCTGCGCCCACGCTACCAGCGCTGGCACGGGCGCGCTCCCGAGACTGCCGACGAGCCGGTGACCGTGCGCGATACCTTCTTCGAGTCGATTGCCGCCACCTGGGATCTCCTCGCGCCGGGCACCGAGCTCACCGATGCGGGTGCCGTCCAGGTCGCCGGCCGCACCGGTCACAAGATCGTCGTCAAGCTCGCGCCGACGCCGCGGCCGGTCCCGGCCGAGCCGCTCACCCAGCGCAAGTGGCGCGAGAAGCGCACGATCGAGGCCGTCGCCGGCGAGATCGTCCTCGACACCGAGACCGGTGCGCCGCTCTCGGTGAAGCTGCAAGGCATTGTGAGCTTCTCGCGTGACGGTCGCCGGTTCTCGATGAAGCTCAACGCGGACGCATCGGTCTCGGCGATCGGCACCGTCGTCGTGCTCACCGTGCCGCCCGCCGATCAGGTGGTCGCAACCCCCGAGCGCCTGCGCGAGGTCGACGACCGCGACTTCCTGCTCCAGGGCATCGCCCCGCCTTCGCGCCGCAATCCCGATGGCTCGCCGGTCCCACCTGTTCCGCGTGTGTTCGCTGGTTCCGCTGCACCGGTGCCGGCCTCGGGCTCCGCCGCGGGCGCTGGCTCCGCCGCCGGCAGCGCCGACGAGCCCAAGAAGAAGAAGCGCAAGAAGGACGACGAGTCCGAGAGCAAGCCAGCCGCCGAGTGACTGCTGGCCGTCGCGATCCGCAGCGTCTGATTGTTCCGGATGCGGTCCCGTCAGCGGACGCTGAACCCGAGCACGACGATCGGCTCGCGATGCGCCTCGACGTCGAGCACCCACGCGCGATCACCGGGGCGATCACCGTGAAACCGGAACAGCACGCCGCGCTCGACCGAGATCGTGACGGTGCTGGCGAGTCCCGCGCGAGATGCGAGCGCGCCGATCGCGTGCGCGAGTAGCAGCGCGTGTCCGAGCTGCTCGATCGCCGGCGCAACACCGAGCGCGTCGCTGCAATCGGCGATACGCAGCTTGTTGACCCACGCCTCGAAGCCGACGCGATCGCCGAACGCCTTGCACGACACCGGCGCACCGCGCAGCCGCTCGGCGAACACGAGCGTGCCCTCGGGGCCCTGGGCGATGCCAGCGTCGACGAGTGCCTGCAACCGGGAGTCGAGCGCCACAAGCTCGCGTGCACGAGCCGCCGCGAGCAGCGGGACCATCGACGCGTTTGCGCTCTCTGTGACGGTCACGCGTCGGCTCGTCAGGGGCAGACTTCCTCGATCGCATCGAACATGCAGCCACCACCCCCGAGGCAGGTGTTGCTGTCCCCGGTGTCGCCGCAGCGCTGAACCATCTCTGCGGTGTAGGGGGCGGCGCACTCGGCCTCGATCGCTCCCATCGTCGCCGCCATCGCGCATCCGGTGCTCGTCACACACGCATCGCAGAAGCTCGCGAAGTCTGGCTTTGCACAGATCGACGCGACGAAGTCGTCGCACAGGCTCTCCTGGTCGTCCGTCGACAGATCGACCACGGGTCCCGAGAGGGACGAACCACCGCCACACGCAGTCATGACCGCCGCAACCAATCCGAGAGCTCGCATACCGAAACGCTACACCGAAGCCGGCCGACGGATCGTCTCAGAGCGGAATGTCGCGAAGATCGACGCGATGTTCCTCAGCGCCGTCGCGAATGACGAGCTGCTCACCGTCGATTTGAAGCTCGAGGCCAAGCGCGTCGGCTCGCACGACACCGTCGCGTGCGAGCACCGGCGTCGCACCCGCATAGACCTCGATGGTTCCAAGTCGGACGTCGAGGAGCCAGATCTCCTGGACCTGCTGCCTCGCGTAGAACGCGATCTTGTGCCGGCTCTCGTCGTATGGGGACAGAATCTCGATCGCGACGTGCGCATTCCGCTGAGTCGCGCGCTCGGTCGTGTGCGCAGGATCCACGATCGTAATGTCGGGTTGGCGAAAATCCTTTTCGCCTTTGACAGGGTCCATCAGGTCGAAGTCGAGGAACATGTCGAGGCCGCGTCGACGCACGATCGGCGTGAGAGCCCCCGCGAGCTTGAGTTGAACGCGTTGATGGATGCGCGACGCAGACGGGACCATGTGGATCACTCCGTCCCAGACCTCGTCGTGCTTATCCAGCCCCAGACGCCGTCGCTCCTCGATGAGCGCCTCGTGCATCATCACTGGCAACATGGCTCGACTATAGCCCAGGTGCATGTGGGGTCCTCGAGCAAGTGGAATGCCGCGCGCAAGCATGCGGAATCCGCGACCGCGGCTCGCCTTGTCCGGCCGGCGTGGCCGCACGGCGGACACCAGCGAACGACCGCCGGACATATCCCGTTGAACGGCAGTCTGGGTCACACTCTCGAAGAGACCCGATGACCGCCCTCGTCCCCCGCAGAGACTACCTGGCCGGCCAGCGCCGCACGATCATCGCGCGCGCGCTGATGGGGAGCCTCGCCGGCATGGTGCCGCTGCCGTTCGTCGATGACTACGCGGTCAGCCGCGTGCTCGGTGCTGGCTATCGCAGGGTCGCTGCAGCGCACCAGGTCGACCTGACGCCCGAGGCGGTCAATGTCCTCGTGCACGGCAGCACGAAGCCGCCGTCGATCAGCGGCATGGCGATCACCGGCGTTGTCGCGCGTGTGGCTTCGAGCGCAGCGCGCCGCATGATGATCGCGATCGCCGCGGTCAATCGCGCACGGTCCGCCGCCCGGACATTCGTCGCGATGACGCTGTTCGATCACTACTGCGCGAAGCTGCACACCGGACTCGCACTCGATGGCGCCACCGCGCTGATGCTGCGCGAGGAGATCATCAAGGCGATCGACGGCACGCCCGGCGCGCTCGCCTTTCATCCGTTCCGCCGCGGCGCACTGTCGGCAGCACGTGCCACGTTGCGGGCGCCGCTCGAGCTGGCGGACATCGCGTCGGGCGGCCGCCTGCGCAAGATGCTCACGAGCAAGAGCCAGGCGGAGATCACCGTGGCCGAGGGTGTCGACGAGATGGATCAGGCGATGGAGCAAATCCTCGCCGACAAGACGAACTTCCTCACCCGCACGGTCGCCGCGGTCGAGGCGCAGCTGTCGTCGGAGATCAATCCGTTTCTCGACGGCGCGATCGAGTCGCTCGATCGACGCTGGCGTGCCCGCATCGCCGCTGGGAAGCTCACGAAGTGACCGAGCGCTCGCTGCTGCCATCCGCGAAGCGGGTGGTCGTGAAGATCGGCAGCCGGCTGATCGCAGAAGCGCCGGCGAGCCGTCCCGCGACGATCGCGGACCAGGTCGCCGAGCTACGCCGTCGCAACCTCGAGATCGTGATCGTCTCCTCGGGTGCGATCGCGCTCGGCTTGCCCCGCCTCGGACTGTCGCAGCGCCCGACGGAGATGCCCGCGTTGCAGGCGGCGGCCGCGGTGGGTCAGTCGCGCTTGATGCAGATGTGGGAGCACGGCTTCGCGGCTCACCACATCGAGATCGGCCAGGTGCTCGTCACGCACGACGACCTCGGTGATCGACGGCGCTTCTTGTCGGCGCGGCTCACGCTGCGCGCGCTGCTCGATGCGGGCGTGGTGCCGATCATCAACGAGAACGACACTGTCGCGACCGAGGAGATCAAGTTCGGCGACAACGATCAACTTGCCGCGCTCGTGTGCAACCTGGTGTCGGCCGATGCACTCGTGATCCTCACCGACGTCGAAGGCGTGCGCGACGCGAATGGCGTGCGCATGCCGATCGTCCGCGATATCGATCGCGAGGCCACCCCCGTCGCCGGCGGCACCACGAGCGGGGTCGGCTCGGGGGGCATGGCGAGCAAGGTCGGGTCGGCCCGGATCGTCACGCGGACCGGCGTACCGGCGGTCGTCGCTCCCGGTCGCGAGCCCGACGTGCTGCTGCGGGTCCTCGCAGGCGCCGACGTCGGGACGCTGTTCGTGCCGCCGCCGCGAGCCGGATCGGGCGTGCTCAGCTCGCGCAAGCACTGGATTGCATACGGGGCCAAGCCGTCCGGCAAGCTCACGATCGACGACGGCGCCCTGCGGGCCTTGCGGGATGCCGGCAAGAGCCTGCTGCCCGCCGGCATCGTCGCGGTCGATGGGGACTTCGAGCTCGGCGATACCGTGTCGATCGTCACCCGTACCGGGGACGAATTCGCCCGTGGTCTCGCGGCTTACCCCGCCGTGGATCTACGTAAGATCCTGGGCTTGCAATCGGCCGGTATCGAGGCAAAGCTCGGGTACAAGAGCATCGACGAAGCGATCCACCGAGATGACCTCGTAATTTTGTGACTTCGCTCCAACGCGAAAAAATCATCCGGGGCGTGGCTACGGCAGCACGCGGGGCGTCGAGGATCGTAGCGAAGGCGACGGCGGCTCAGCGCACGCAGGCTCTCGCCGCGATCGCCGAGGCGATCGTCGCGCAGCGCGCCGACATCCTGGCGGCCAATGCCAAGGACATCACGGCCGCCGAGGCCGCAGGCACGAGCGCAGCGCTCGTCGATCGGCTTCGCCTCGATGACCGCCGGCTCGACGCACTGGCCGGCGCGGTCCGCGAGATCGCGGCACAGCCCGAGATCCTCGGCACGGTCGAGCGCACCGAGACGCGGCCCAACGGCCTCGAGGTCTCGCGCGTCCGCATCCCGCTGGGCGTCATCCTGATGATCTACGAGGCGCGTCCGAACGTCACCGTCGATGCGGCGGCGCTGTGCCTCAAGGCCGGCAACGCGTGCATCCTGCGGGGCGGGCGCGAGGCGACCGAGAGCAACCGTGCCCTGCTCCGCGCGGTGCAAGCCGGGCTCGCAGCGGCCGGCCTTCCGAGCGAGTGCGTGCAGCTGGTGCCGATGGCCGAGCGTGAGGCGATCGCGGATCTGGTCAAGCTCGACGAGCTGATCGACCTCTGCATCCCGCGCGGTGGCGAAGGCCTCATTCGCTACGTCGCCGAGCACGCCCGCGTGCCGGTGATCAAGCACTACAAGGGCGTGTGCCACGTCTACGTGCACACGGCCGCCGACCTCGCGATGGCCGAGGCGATCGTCGAGAACGCGAAGACCCAGCGCCCCGGCGTGTGCAACGCGCTCGAGACGCTGCTCGTCGATCGCGCGGTCGCCGCGCAGTTCATCCCGCGGCTCGTGGCGCGGCTTGCACCGAAGGTCGAGCTGCGCGGGGATGCCACGGTGCGGGAGCTCGGCGGTGCCCGTGTGAATCCCGCCTCCGAGGATGACTGGTACGCCGAGTACCTGGATCTCGTACTCGCCGTGCGCGTCGTCGACGATCTGACTGCTGCCGTCGCACATATCGAGCAGTACGGCTCGAACCACACCGAATCGATCGTGACGACCGACGCCGCTGCGGCCGACCAATTCGTACGCGAGGTCGACAGCTCGACCGTTGTCGTGAATGCTTCAACCAGGTTCGCCGATGGCGGCGAGCTCGGCCTCGGCGCCGAAATTGGAATCTCGACGACGCGCCTCCACGCATACGGTCCGATGGGCGCTGAAGGCCTCACCACCACCAAGTTTGTCGTCCGCGGAAGCGGACAGATTCGTACGTGAAGGAGCCACGAGACAACGCATGACGCAACGCCCGACCCCGAAGAAGAGCGGCAACAAGCCGGTGCAGTCCACCCCGCAAGGACGCGGTCGCAACGAGGCACCGTCTGAAGGCAGTGGTGCGCCCACGAACACCGAAGGCCTCGACGGCGCGATGCGTGCGCTGTCGTATGCCCTGGAGAAGAAGGCGCTCGAGCCGGTGCTGCTCGACGTGCGCCAGCTGTGCTCGTTCTGCAACTACCAGCTGGTCATCTCGGGGCGCTCCGAGCGTCAGGTCGACGCGATCGCTGATGCGATCGAGCTTGGCCTCAAAGGCGAGGGCCTTCGCGCGATCAGCACCGAAGGTGCGCGCACCGGTCAGTGGGCACTGCTCGACTACGGCGACTTCGTCGTCCACGTGTTCATGCACACCGTGCGCGAGCACTACGACCTCGAGGGCCTGTGGAACGATGCCGCACGGATTCCGATCGATGTCCCGGCGGATGCGCGCATCCCGGTCGACGAAGCCTACTCCGCGCTCCAGTGAAGCTTCACCTGGCGACGATCGGGCGCCTCAAGGAGGCGTACTTCGTCGCTGCGGACGAGGAGTATCGCAAGCGCCTGCGGCCGTACTGCACGCTCACCGTGCACGAGGCCAAGGATGAGGCGGCGATGCTCGCGGCGCTCCCCGCGAGCTGTCACCTCTATGCATTCGACGAGCGTGGCGAGGCACTCACCTCGCAGCAGTTCGCCGAGCTGCTCGCCGCCGAGGCGCAGCATGGTGGTGGCGCGCCGGTCGCGTTCGCGATCGGTGGAGCCGACGGCCACAGCGACGTGGTGCGCAAGCGCGCAAAGAAGCTGATCGCGTTCGGCAAGCTGACGATCGCGCATCGCATCGTGCGCATCCTGGTGCTCGAGCAGCTCTACCGCGCGTTCAAGATCCTGCGCGGGGAGCCATATCACCGAGACTGAGGGTCAGACACCTTCACTTAAACTTAGCCGCAACGAGCCCGAATCGCGGAGCGCTCGTCCCTAAGTGTAAGTGAAGGTGTCTGACCCCTGGTCGCGTTACTGTGGTGCGATGACTCGACTCGCACTCCTCGTCGCGCTGACGCTCGCGGCCTGCAAACCCAAACCGCCGACCACCCCGCACTGCGTGAGCAACACGGAGATGCAGTACAAGCGCATCGACGACGGATATGCGGCCTACCGCGCCGGTGAGAAGAAGAGCGGCGGCGTGTACTGGGCGCGCTACTACCTCGAGACCGCGCGCTTCGTGCTCACGGGCAAGGGCATCAACGGCAGCGGCGCCGCGTGCACCGGCCCCGACCGCGACAGCGCCGACTACGATCGCTTGATGAACGGTCTGAACGCGCGCGAAGGTCAAGTCGAGGAGATGGAGACCACGCGCGGCGTGCGGTTCGAGGGCGTCGAGAACGGCGGCTTGCGCTGGGTCGATCGCAACACCAACGCGCCGATTCCGAACAACGACGCGAACACGCTGTAGCGATTACTCGGCCGGCTTCGCGTCGAACGCGTTCTCGAAGTACACGTAGACCACGCAGTCGGGACCGCCCGCCTTGCACAGGTCGACGTGCTTGTTGCCGCCCGGCTGCCAATAGTACGAGCCGACCGGGAGCTCGTTCGGATCGGTGCCCGACTCGTGATGGTCGAGCGTGCCGGCGAGAACGACGCCGTGATAGTCGCTCTTGTGGATGTGCCAGAACGCCGGGTTACCGGCGGGCAGCTTGATGAACATGCCGTTCTCGCCCGCCTGCATGTCGCCCCACAGCCCCGACCAGCCGCCGCCCTTGGGGTTCTTCTCGTCGAAGTTGATCCACTTCGCGGCCTTGACCGTCTTCTCGACGGCGCGCGCATCGGGCTTGGCACCCTTCGCCGGCTTCGCGGGCGCGAAGTCGAACTTGCCCGCGTTGAAGTGCGCGAGGCCAATGCACGGCGCCTTGCCCGGACACGCGTTGAGATGACCGGTACCGCCCGGCTGGAACCAGTAGGTCCCCTGCGCCACCGCATGGGTCTTGCCGCCGTCCTGACCGGCGCTCGCGACCGTGATGCCCACCCCGTGATAGTCGTTCGTGTGGGTGTGCAGCATGCCCTTGTCGCCGGCGGGCAGCTTGATGAAGAAGCCGTTGGGCCCGCTCATCATGTCGCCCCACAGCGACGCGACCATCGGGCCCTTGTCACCCATCTCGGGGACGAGCGGCTTCCACTCGAGCTGGTCGGGCCGCATGCTCTTGAGCACCTTGCGCGGCTCCGCGGGCGGCTCCTTCTCGGCCGGCTTGGTGCTCGCCTGCGTGGCAGCGTCCGTCGCCGCAGCCGTGTCGCCGGCAGGATCCGTCTTCGCGGTATCTGCTTTCTTGCCGCCACCGCCACACCCCACGGCGAACGCCGTCACCATCGCTACGCTGAATTTCGTCATGCGCGGACGGTAATCGACGCCTAGCGAGCGCGCTTGATCGCGCGGTCCATCTCACGCTTGTCGTCGGCTTCTTTCTTCACCGCGCGCTTGTCGTGTTGCTTCTTGTGAGTGACGAGCCCGAGCTCGACTTTCACACGATGGGCTTTGAAGTACATCGACAGCGGAATCAGCGTGTAGCCCTTCTGCTGGACCTTCGTCGCGAGCTTGTCGATCTCGTGCTTGTGCAGCAGGAGCTTGCGAACGCGCTCGAGGTCGTGGCCCCAGCGGTTCGCCTGCGAGTACTCGTTGATCATCACCTTGTGCAGGAACGCCTGGCCCTTGCGGAACTCGACGAAGCCGTCGGCGATCACCACGCGGGCGTCGCGCAGGCTCTTGACCTCGGAACCGACCAGCTGGACTCCCGCCTCGATCCTATCGTGAACGATGAAGTCGTGCGTCGCCTTGCGATTGGTGGCGATCACTTTGACGATCTGATCGGCGGTCGCCTTCATCGCATCACCACTCGCCCACGTTCGGCATCGAGGTCCACGGCTCGGCCGGCTCGAGCGCCGGCTTGCGCTGCAGTAGCTCGACCGAGATATTGTCCGGCGATCGGACGAACGCCATGCGGCCATCGCGCGGCGGACGCGAGATCGTGTAGCCCAGGCCGATCATCCGCTGGCACGTGGCGTAGATGTCGTCGACCTCGTACGCGAGGTGGCCGAAGTTCCGCCCACCGGTGTAGGGTTCGGTCTGGTCCCAGTTGTAGGTCAGCTCGACCTGCGGGGTGTCGCCGTCGGCTTTCTCACCGAGGAACACGAGCGTGTACTTGCCCTGCTCGCTATCACGACGCCGGATCTCCTGCAGGCCGAGGCCCTCGCAAAAGAACCGCAGCGCCGCGGGAAGGTCCCGCACGCGGATCATCGTGTGCAGATAGCGCATGGCGGCTAGGTAGCACTTCTGGGTATGTTCGCGCCATGAGCGCGACTAACGTCCTCGTGAGCTTTCGCCTCGATCGCGCCCAGCCGCTCCGCCTGCGCTGGCTCGCGACCGACGGCGCTCCGGGCAACGGCTACAAAGCCCAGGTCACCGCGATCAAGCTCGCGGACGGCTCGCGCCTGACCATGCACAGCTCGGCCATCCTCGAGCAGACGACGCCCGATCCCGACGGCGGCAAGGGCGCATACACCGTCACGTTCAACGGCATGGTCGGCTTCACCAACGACCACCCGGACCGCGCGGCCGTCGACAAGATCTCCGAGCAGGAGGTCGACTATGACCTCGAGTTCATCCACGACGACAGCGGACGCACCGCCGTCGAGGACACCGACTTCAAGGTCCTCGAGCGCCCCCGCGGTCTCGCCCGCAAGGTCTCGAAGTCCTCGTGAGGGAGGACCTGCCCAGCCGCACGGCCGCCTTCGTGGCGGCGGCCCGCCAGCTCGGTCAGTTGCTCCCGGACGAGGCGCGGCTCGTCGACGATCCGTACGGCGCTGCGTTCACCTCGACGCGTGCGGCCGGCGTACTCGAGCGCGAGACCCAGCGGTTGCGCCCGCTCGCCGCGATGCCCGGCATCAAGCAGTGGATCTTGTACATGCAGGTGCGCACGCGCCTGATCGACAACGCGCTCGCTGAGTTCGTTGCCAACGGTGGGCGCCAGGTCGTGCTGCTCGGCGCCGGCTACGACACACGCGCGCTGCGGATGCCCGAGCTCGTCGACGCCAACGTCTTCGAGGTCGATCACCCGGCCACGCAAGGTCACAAGCGCCGTGTGCTCGACGAGCTCGGAGCAGACTCGCCGGTCACCTACGTCACGTGGGACTTCGAGGCGCGTCCGATGGACGACTTGCCCGACGCGCTCGCCGACGCCGGTCTCGATCGAGCGGACCCGGTCTTCACGATCTGGGAAGGCGTCACGATGTATCTCACCGAGCCCGCGATCGATGCATCGCTCCGCGCGATCCGCAACTGGAGCTACGCCGGCAGCCAGCTCGCGATGACCTACTTCGCGAAGTCGCGCATCACGAAGCCGTCGCTCGTCACGCGTGCGATGAAGGCCGTGGTCGGTGCGTTCGGCGAGCCGTGGAAGTTCGGCTGGGGGGCGGACGAGCTCCCGGGCTACCTCGCGGACCGCAACTTCGAGCTCGTGCGGGACGTGGCGATGGCCGATGCCGCGCAGGAGCTGCTGCCACCGCGGTTCGCGAGCTCGCTGGTCGGTCCTGACCGGCGGTTTGCGCTTGCCGCTGCCCCGGAATCGCTCGCGATCGCCCGCTAAGTGTTGCGAATCGTGTACGTGCGATCGCTCACGACGAGCGTACAGGCACTTACGACTGTCAAGAGGTGCACTGCGAGGCAGGCAGCGCTAGCATGGAGATCATGAAGCGACTCCTCCTTCCCCTCCTCGCAGCAGCCGGCCTCGGCGGTTGCTACTCGCAGGGAACCGTCGGCACCGGCTACTCGTACGGCTACGCGTCGGCGGGCTACGCGTCCCCCGATATGTATTACCTGAGCCCGGGCGTGTCGGTCGTCGCATACGCGGACAGCCCCACGTTCTACAGCGACAACTACTACTGGATGTACTCGGGTAACTCCTGGTACCGGTCGAACACCTACGGCAGCGGCTGGGTCGTCTACAACGACGTGCCGTACAACGTCCGCTCGATCAACCGTCCGTACGCGTACACGCGGTTCCAGCCCGGCCAGGGTTGGACGCGCACCTCGGGGAACGGCAACTACCGCGGCAACACCCGCTACAACGCGAACACGCGCGCACCGACGCCGGCGTATTCGCCGCGTGGTGGTCGCTACAACCCGCCGGCGCGCTCGACCTATCAGGCGCCCGCGGCTCGCAGCGGTGGTACGTACAACCCGCCGCCCGACCGCACCGACCGCAGCAACGGAGGCGTTCGCGTCACGCCGCGCGGTGGCCACAGTGGTGGTGGCGGCGGCCCGACCGTCCGCGATCATCGCCGCCGCTAGTCGCTAGCGCTTCGCAGACTTCTTCGCCGGCTTCACCGCCGGCGTTTTTGTTTTTTGGATACAGCGCTACCCGCGATTTGGTCTCGCTCACTTCCTCTTCGCGGCAGACTTCTTCGCGGGCGGCTTCGCAGCGGGCTTCGCCTTCCCCGTCGCAGCGGGCTTGGTCTTCGCCGCGGGCTTCGCCGTCCCCTTCGCCGCAGGCTTCACCTTCTCCTTCGCAGCAGGTGTTGCCTTTGTCTTCACGGCGGGCTTCGCGCTCCCGCCGCCGCCGCCGCTCGGGCCGAGTCCTCGCTCGCCGTAGTGATCCCATTCGCCCCGGCCACCCATGGCAATCCACTCGCGACCACTCGGCATCCCGACGACCGAGTTGTGACCATCGCGGCCCGGCTCCCACATCGGCACGGTCTCGACGATCTCCAGCGCAGTGTCGACGATGACGAACTGCTTGGCCTTGTCATCGGCGACCACGAAGTGCTTGCCGAGCGGCGCGATCGACATGCCGCGATGCGCGCGCTCCGCGACTCGCTTGTTGGCAGCGTCGAACACCACGAGCATCTCGAGGTCCCCGCCCGGCTTCCGCTCCCACGTCGCCACATGTCCCGAGCCCAGCACGGCGAGCCCGGCAAATTCGGTCCCGTTCGGTGCGTCGATCTTGCGGACGATCTCGAGGCTCGCGATGTCATGCTGCGCGAGAGAAGTTTGCTCGTTGAGCCACAGCGTTTTGCCGTCCTGCGGGTTGAACAGGCCGGGGTTCTTCGCCGTCTGCGCGAGGCGGCCGACCTCCTTGCCAGCCTCGTCGATCACGAGCTTGGGCCTGGTGCCGTGGCTATCGCCCGCGACGAAGTACGAGCCGACGAACTGGCCGCCTTGCGGCAACGCCGCGACCGGTCCGATCCCGACGATACCGCCGCCGGGATGCACGAGCTCGTTCTGTCCGTCGCCGTACTGCATGTAGCGACCATCCTGCGAGTGATGAAAGCCGGGCACGAACCCGCTCTTCTCGCCGGTGCGCAGGTTCCAGCGCCGGCCGTTCGCCCACACGGTTCCATCGCCGGTCACCACAACCGGAGAGCTCTGGTTGGTCGGCTTGGCGTAGCGACCCAGATGCACGTACGTCATGGACCGAGCTTATAGCTTCGCCGGGATCCAGAAGTCGCGCGGGTACAACCGGTGCAGCACGGTGGCCTTGCCGACGGCCGCCTTGAGATAGTCCTGATACGCGGCCATCTGCTTCTCGGGACCGATCACGAAGTACACGCCGTCAGGATCGAGCTTGCCGTAGCCAGGCAGCACCTTCGCGTAGACGGTCGGCATGCGCGCGAACAGCGTCTTCGCGAGATCGTCGCGCTTGGACAGCTCGAGGATCTTGGTGCGGAAGGTCTTCACGACATCGGGCGTGAGGCCGTCGACGAGGTTCGCCGCCATCGCGCTGGCGCGGCCCTCGAAACCCGAGGCAATGCGCGAGTCGAACGCGGTCGCCACGGCGTAGCGCGCGATCGATGCATCGGGCTTGGCCTTCTTGAGCTCGTCGATCACGAACTTCAGCGTGGTCGGCAGCAGCGGGCAGCGCTCGGCGTAGTAGTTGAGCACTCCATCGTAGAGGCGCGGCCGCAGGCCGTTCGAGTACGCGAGCCCGGCGGCCCACGTCTTCATGAATACCGAGTGCGCGCCGTGGCCGGTGTAGAGGTTCGAGGCCAGGTAGTCGACGACCGGCGCGTCAGCGGTGTCGGTGTAGTACGGGCTCGGCGCCTGGTTGAGGAACACGCCGCTCGACGTCGACGGCGCGACGAGCCCGACGAACACCGCCTGCTTCGCCTTCGGATCGTGCTCGACGAGCCGATCGAGCAGCGGGCGCTTGGCCGCCGCACGAATCTTCGCCGACTTGCTCACCTCGCCGCGCGGCAGCGCACCGACGAACGCTTCGAGCTCGCCGGACAGCGCCATCTGGTTTGCCGTCGAGCCGGTGAGCACGATGCGGGCACGCACCGTCTCGAGGATTGCAGCGCGCATCTTCTCGAGCCGCGCGAGCAGAGCGGGCGCTCCTGATTCGAGGTCGCGCGACATCTGCTTGCACAGGTAGCTCCAGTCCTTCGCGAGCGAGCCATCGGGGAGCTCGGGCAGGAACGCGCCGAGATCCTTGCCGGCCTCCGAGACAATCGCCTTGGCGTCGCGCGACAGCTTGCTCGCGGTGTCGAGCCACTTGGCCGCCGTCGCGTTCTTGAGCTTCGGCAGGCCTGGCATCGCGAGCGACGCGGACAGCAGGAGCATGTCGGCGCGCGGCAGCTTGCTCGCGGCGGCGAGGTCGCGCAGGAAGCCCGAGGCTTCGATCGTCGCGCTCGCATCCTTGGGATCGAGCAGCATCCAGCGGATGCGATGGAAGTCGTGTAGCTGGGTGAGAAACGAGCTGGTGTGCAGGAACTCGGACTCGCTCTGGCGCTTCCACGCATCGCGCGGATCATCGACCCAGCCCTCCTCGGCGCCGAGCATCGCCTGACGCAGCGAGGTGAGCGATTGATCGATGAGGTCACGCAGGCGCGCCTGGTTCTCGATGCGCCAGTCGGGCGACAGCATCAGGCGGCGCATCCAGCCGATCGCGAGCTTGGTCTCGGCGGCACCATTGCCGGATCCCGCGAAACCGAGCTCGAGGCGCCCGGTGCGCGGGTTGCCGGAGTAGTAGATCGAGACGCCGAGGATCTCCTTGCGCATACGCTCGCGCATCTCGTCAGCGGCGATCGGTTTGCCGTTCTCGATGATGCCGGCCCCGTCGAGCAGCGTTGGCAGCGCACCGAAGAGGAACTGATCCTCCGCAGCGACCACGCCGCGAATATCGAACGAGATCGACACGCGCGCACTCGCCATCGAGTCGAACGTGGCCACGAAACGCGGCACGCCCGCGACCGTGTCGGTCTTGTAGATCAGGCCATCATCGAGCGTCATCGGTGGCGTGGCGACGAGCGGCGGGAGCTCGACCGCGGCCTGCGAGCCTTCGAGCTTCTTGGTCTCGGCATCGTAGTCCTTCTCGTAGCGCGCGAGCGTGGCCTGCGTGTCCTTGGTGGCGTACTGCTTCTGCAGGCGAGCGAGCTCGGCATCGATGCGCTGCTTGCGACCGGCGTCGAGCTTCTCGCGCAGCTCCGGGCTGGGGCTCGCGGCGATCGCGAACGGCGTGTCGCTGAGTCCCCACTTCGCGAGGCGAGCGCGGAACGGATTCGTCTTGCCGGCGAGGATCCGGTCGATCGCTGCGAGCGCGGGGCGCAGCGTGAGCGACTTCTTGAAGCCCTTGCTGTGATTGAGCTCGACGAGGTGATCGTTCCAGCCGGCGCTCGTGCCGCGAATGCCGAAGCCCGGTGGCGTGTCGAGGAACTTGCTGTAGCGGCGGCGCATGTCGATCACGCGGCTCTTCACCTTGTCGACGAACGCGACCAGCTCGGCATCTCCATCGGGCAGCTTCGCGATGCGCTGCATCTCCGTCATCACGAGCGTGCGCACGCGGCCGACGAGCTCGTCGTCGTACTTGACCGTCTTCGTCGCCGGATGGAAGGACCGCAGCGACGCGCTGACGCCCGACAACCCGATGTACACGGGCTGACCGAGGTCCGTGGTGGTGTACGACCAGACCCCGCTGGCGCCGGTCTCGATCTCGCGCGTCTTGCGATCGATCAGCTTCTTGTAGAGCGGCGTGCTCTCGTCGCCGGCGAGCGTGTCGAGAAACATCGCCATCAGCGTGTGCTCGGTATCGTCGAGCTGCCGCGTGACCGGCCACGCGAACATCCACGGGCTCGGGTTCTTGTTCGAGGCGTACGGGTAATCGACAACCTGGATCATGCCGGCCGTCGCGGGCGCCGGCTTGGGCAGCTCGTCCTCGCTGTAGATCTTGCCCTTGCGGCCGGCGAGCTTGCCGAGGATCTTGCCGGTCTCGTCGAGCACGCTGGCGAGCGGCAGCGTCGAAGGAAACGCGCCGATCATGCCCATGTTCGCGAGGTGGTGCGTCGCCGTGTGGAACGCGCGGATGTGCTCGGGCGTCATCTCGCGAATCGCGTCGGGGAAGCCACCCGAGTCGAGCGCGAGCGGGTGCGTCTTGCCGTACAGCAAGTGACCCGCCGTGCGCCACAGCAGCGTCTGCGGCGACTCGTACGTGCGCACCATCTCGTTGTAGACGGTGCCCTTCTCCTCGAGGCGGAGCTTGCCGTCGTCGCCCTTGTCGACGCCGAAGTTGCGTACCTCGCGCCGGATCTCCTCGTCGGTGTAGTCGGGGTTGAGCAGCGCGTCGATGTGGTTCTCCAGCACGGGCCAGAACACGTCGTGCCCGGCCACCGTGTGAAAGTGATACGCGGTGCGCCACTGCGCCGTGAACGCGCTCGACTCGGCGAGTGCCATCGCCTCGAAGCTGCCGAGCTTGCGGCCACGATCGCCCTTGCCGAGCAGCAGGTGCTCCTGCGTGTGCGGCTCGCCCATGTCGCTCGTCGGGAACGAGTTCACCCACAAGAAGCCCTGCGGTGCCGTCTCGATGCGCAGGTAGTCGAACTGGAAGCCCGTCGCGTCGTGCATGAACCGTGCGCCGAGGGGCCGGTCCGCGTCGTCGAGATACAGCGACACCGCGGTGAACCCGTGCGTCTTGCCGCCCTCGGTGAGCGTGTCGAGCGTATCGCCGCTCTGCGTCGGGACCGCCGAGCCGCCTCCCCCGCCCCCGCCTGTCGGCTCCGGGATGGTGGCCTTGGTCGAGGCGGGCGAACTGCAGGTGGTGAGCGCGAGAGGGAATGTGGCCATGACGATTGTCAGCGCCTTGCAAGGAGCACGGAGCATCGCCGCGACTCTACAGTAGGATGCGCGTCATGAAGGTCATCACTCACCTCATGTTCCAGGACGGCCGCGCTCGCGAAGCAGCCGAATGGTACGTGTCTGTTGTCCCCGGCTCGAAGATCCTCCACGCCAGCGGCGGCGGCGACGCCGGTCCCACCATCGTGAGCTTCTCGCTCGCCGGCCACGAGTACCTCGCCGTCGACAGCCCGCCGGTGCACGCCTTCACCTTCACGCCGTCGATGTCGATCTTCGTGACCTGCGACTCGGAGTCCGAGGTCGATGCGCTGTTCAACACGGTCTCCAAGGACGGCGGCGTGATGATGCCGCTCGCCGACTACGGCTTCAGCAAGCGCTTCGGCTGGTGCGCCGATCGCTTCGGCGTGTCATGGCAGGTCGGCCTACCGCCCGGCTGATCGCGCCCTTTGCTCTCGAATCGGACTACGATGGCGTGGGGGTATTTCCATGCGGATCCACAAGTCTGTTGTCGTCGCGGGGCTGGTGCTAGCGACCACGGTCCACGCAGCTGATCACTTGATGCACGTCGACGAGGTGCTCATCGACGGCGGGAACGGCGAGCAGTTCATCGAGCTGCACGACACGGCGACCGAGTCCTTGCCGGCTGCACCGTACAAGCTCGTGATCTACAACAGCGGCGGCACGATGACCGAGACGGTCACGCTGACGGGTCTCACCGCTGGCCCGACCGTTTACTACACGGTCGGCAACGCAGCCGCGGCGACGACGTACAACGGCGTCACGTTCGATGCGACGCTGACACTGGCGCTCCCGAACCCGGGCCAGGCGTGCTTCGAGCGCTCCAATAATGCGAAGGTCCACTGCCTCGCGTGGGGCTGCAACACGACCATCGTGCAGACGCAGCCGCCCACGCAGAACTCGAACGTGCCGACGAGCGGCATGTCGCTGTCGCGCAACGCGGCGATCCAGTTCGCCACCCCGACACCGAAAGCGGCGAACGGCACGGGCACGGCGGCGGGCCTCGCCTGCACGCCGATGATGGACGCTGGCGTGAGTGCCGATGCGAGCGGCGGCAATAGCGGCGGAGACGCCGGCACCAATCTCGGCGATGACGACGAGACCGGTTGCTGCCAGTCGACCACGACGCCGGCTCGCAGCGTCGGCGCGGCGCTGATGTCGTTGCTCGTGCTCGGCTTCGTCGTGCGCCGTCGTCGTCGCTAGGCGATGACGAGATTGTGCGGGTTCGCGCCGAACGGCGTCGTCGGAACCTTGAGCACCGCGGCGAGGTACGCCCACAGGCCCTGGATACCGGGCGAGCCGGACGGCAGACCGACGTTGGCGTTGACGCGACCGGTGGTGCCGAGCTTGACGTACTTGCCGATCACGGTCGCGGTCAGGTTCGACTGGTGATCCGAGCCCGGCAGCGAGCGCGCGAAGTCACCGATGATCACGGTGACGACGTTCTTGCCGGCCATCGCCAGGGTGCGATCGGTGAAGGCTTTCAAGGCCGCCATCGTGCCGTCGCCCATGATCTTGTTGCGGACCTCGGAGCCGTTGTTGTCGCCGTGGCTGTCCCAGCCCGCCTGGTTCGCGATCACGAGGTTCGCCCCGGCGCGGATCATGAGCTCGGCGCCCATGAGCTGCATCGTGGTGTTGCGGACCTCGGTCGCGTACGAGCCGTTGGTGCCCGGCGTCAG
>JBBQFU010000108.1:0-27744 GCA_038322185.1 Haliangiales bacterium | reverse complement strand
ACCCACGCTGCGAGACGGGTCAGAAATTCCGGGAGGTGATCGATCAACGAATTGCGCGGCAGCGCTCGGAGCACGGGCAGCTCACGGAGCACATCGGTCTCCCAGCGCTCCGCGATCGTGTCGATGTGTGCACGAAGACTGTCCGCAACACCCGAAATTCGCCGTGCAGCCAGGCCCATGGCGGATGCCGGCGCAAGCGAGGAGCCAGGAGGGTGCGCAGGCGGGCTACAATAGGGGATGCAGTGCCGCGGCCTGGTGATCGCGATCCTCGCGGCGGCCTGCTATTCGCCGAGCGTGCAGACCGGCGCACCGTGCGGCCCCGGCGGGGAGTGCCCGAGCGGACAGCTCTGCGTCGCCGGGGTGTGCGGCGGGACCGCGCCCGACGACGCGCCCGTGCGGCTCGACGACGCTCCGTTCGACACGATCGCTGACGCGCCGGCCGATGGCCCGCCGTACATCGCGTGGGGAACCCCGCTGGAGCTGACGACGCTCGAGACCCCGGCCAACAACGAGACGGACCCGTCACTGACCGCGGACAAGCTGACGCTCGTGTTCAACGCCGACACCGCGTCGAGCGACAGCGACATCTACATCGCGACGCGTGCCGCCCTGACCGACACGTTCACGTTCTCGCTGCTCACCGCGCTCAACTCGACGGGGTTCGACGATGCGTCCCCCGAGATCAGCGCCGACGGCAAGACGATCTACTTCACGTCCGCTCGCGGCGGCGACAACGACGTCTACATATCCACGTTCACGACGGTGTGGTCGGTGCCGGTGCTCGCGACGGATCTGTCGTCGACATCGAGCGACGAGGATGTGGCGATCTCGCCCGATGGGCTCACTGCGGTGGTCGAGCGCGAAGGCCCGCCGAACCGGTTCTACATCTACACGCGCGCGAGCACGGCTGCTCCATTTGCGAATCCGACCGTCCACACCGAGCTCAACATCACCAACGACATCGCCGGTCCGACGATCACGAATGGGGGCCAAGTGATCTACCTGCACGCCGGCCAACCGCGCGATCTGTACCGCGCGACGCTCACGGGCAATGGGACGTACACGACGCCGGTGCCGGTGACCGAGCTCAGTGCCGCCGGCATCCGCGACGCCGCGCCGTTCGTGATCCAGACCGAGAACTACCTGGTGTTCGAGCGCGACGGCGACATCTTCGAGACCACGCGCTAGCGTCTATTGATCTTGACGCGTACGCCGCTGCGCGGCATCGGACCCAGCCCGCTGCCAGACGGCACCACATCCTGCTGTGGAAACACGAGGTCGTACCGCTTCGTGAACCAGCCCAGGAACGCCGGCATGATCGTCTGGATCAACGCCTCCCCCGGACACCGGTGACCTTCGAGCGGGCCACCGCCCTGCGGGACGAACGCGCCGTCGGGCAACGCCCTCAGCGCATCGTCGCCGAGCCGGTCGTCCTTGAACGCGCTGGGATCCGCGAACGTCGAGCCGTCCTGCAGCGTCGCCCAGATCGCGCCGGCTCCCTTCCAGCCTGACTTGATAGCGAAGCCGTCGAGCTCGAGATCCTTCTTCGCGACACCGAGGAACGTGACCGGCGCGATCGGATACACGCGCAGGATCTCGCGCATGACCGCGCGCGCCTGGGCGAGCTGCTGCGTCTGCGCGAGCGTGGGCGCACCATTGCCGAGCACACCGCCAGCCTCGGCACGCAGCTTCGCGGCGATCTCGGGATGCTGGCCGAGCACGACGAGGCACCACGCGAGCGCGGCGCACAGCCCGCCGTGCGCGGCGAAGTAGAAGTGCAGCAGCTCGATCTCGAGCTCTGCCGTCGACAGCTGCTCGCCACCCGGACCGCGTGCGCCCTTGAGGATCCCGAGCGCGCTGCCGTCTTTCGTGACGAGCTGTTTCTTGAGGTAGGCGCGGAACCGATCACGCGCCTTGACCGCCTTGCCGTATGCCGTGAACGGCAGGTTCACGGGCGGCGAAAACGCCCCCTTGTTGAACAGCGCGAAGTCACGGTTTCCGACGATGTTGGACACGTCCGGATCGGCCGCCGCGAACAGCATGTCCGCGATATCGAACGAAGCCTGCGCGAGGTCGGCACCCACGGCCTTCTCGCCCTCGACGATCCACTTGGTGACGAAGCGCTCGAGCACGCGGAAGATGCCCGGCAGATAGCTGTCGAGCGCCTCGCTGGTGAACGCAGCCATCAACAACCGCTTGCGCGCCTTGTGACGATCGCCGTCGAGGAACGGCACCGCATCGGGATGCAGGAGCTCCTGCATGAACTTCGGCGAGCCAGACTGGCGGGTGAAGTTCAGCGGGTCCATGAAGAACGAGAACGCCTTCGGACCGGCGAAGAACACGACGGTGTCGCCGAGGATTCGCGTCTTCCACACGGTGCCGTGCTGCTGGGTGCGCTCGAGCGTGAACGCGAACGGATCCTTGAGGAACTGCAGGGCCTCGCCGACGAACGGCGCGCCCATGGACCCGGGAGGGGGCTGAGTCATGAACGCCCCATGGTACGAGAAATCAGAGCGGCGCGCTGACCGTGTAGAACGTGCTCGGGCTGGCCTGGTTGCGGTACTGGGTGAGCAGCCACGCATCGCTGCGAACCACCGACGACAGTCGCAGCTCGTCGAGGATCCCGTCATACGCGCGGCTGCTGCCGGCTGCGTCACCCGCGAACGTCGTGTAGATGTCGTCATCGAAGCCCGCCGAGGGCTGGGCAAGATCGACCGTCGTGACCGCCACCCCATCGACGGCAAACCTCGGCTTGTTCGCGAGCGCTCCCGAGTCGTAGCGAACCGCGATGTGATGCCACGCGCCCAGGCCGAGCGAGCCGTCCGCTCCAAACCACTGGCCGTCGTTGTAGGCGAACGACAGCGTGTCGTTGAAGCTCACGCCGTCGTACGTGAAAAAGATCCAGCCTTCCTTGTCGAACACGCGACCGCGGCCAGACTCGCCATAGCTATCAGCGAACACCCAGGCCTCCGCGGTGCCACCGCCGACCCACAGGTTATCGATGACCGCGGCGCTGCCGAAGGTCGCGTAGCTCGTCGAGCCATCGAACGTCTGTGCGGGCCCGAGCTTTCCCGTGGTCGAAGTCAGGTTCGTCCCTGCGGTGGTGTTCTTGCCCGTGGCGTCGCCGCTGCCATCCATGTGGGCGACCAGCTCGTAGGCGGCGTCCCACACGCTCGCCGGCGCCTGCGGATCGGTCATGTCTGCGGGATCGCCATAGTGGAGATAGATCACGGTGGCCGCGGTGAGCGACGGGACCCTCACCCACGCGACCAGCTCGCCCGTGGTCGGCACGTAGACCTCGAGGTCGTGCGCGAGACGAGACAGCCCCGCGGCGTCGGATGTGAAGGAGACATCGAACGCATCGTCGCGCGCGACGTCGCCGCCGTTGGTCGTCGAGCGTAGCCACGGGGCGGAGATCGAGACCACCATCGGGAACGCGGCGTGCGGGCCGCCCGACACCTGCGCGTCGATCACGTCGATCGAGCGCACCTTGCCGGTCACCACCGTCCCGTCGGCGAGCGCGTCGCTGCCGGCGCCCGGAACATCGACGAGCACGTCCTCGCCACCCAGCGGCCCGGCGTCGCTACCGATGCCGGGTGCGAACGAGCATGCACCGAGGGCCGCGACGACGAGCCAACGCATAGGCCCGACCATAACAGCTCACAGCGGCGCGCTGACCGTAAAGAAGGCGGCCGGGCTCGCGTGATTGCGGAACTGCGTGAGAACCCAGTCAGCGCTGCGGGTGGCCGACGACAGACGCATCTCGTCGAGCAAGCCGTGGAATGTGCGACTACCATCGTCCGTGTTTCCGACGAGCAGGTCGTTTGCTGCGTCGTCGTCGATGCCGAAGGGAGTGATCGTTTGCGTCAGCGTGATCGCGATCCCATCGAGGTAGATGGTCGGATCGTTGCTGTTGGCGTCCTTGTTGTAGTTGCACGAGATGTGGTGCCAGGCGCCGAGCGAGATGCTGTTCGTCGGGCCGTACCACTGACCATCGCCGGAACCGCCCTGAATGAACGAGACCGAACCCATCGCGGCGCTATCGTTGTTGAGGAACAGGGTCCAGCCCTGGAGAGCGCCCTTGTCGAACAGCCGGCCGCGGCTGTTCTCGCCATAGGAGGTCGCAAAGAACCAACCCTCGGCATTGCCGCCGCCGGCCCAGATGTTGTCGACCGCCGCACCACTGCCGGCGTTGTAGACGCTGGTCGTGCCGTCGAAGATGCCGGCAACGCCGATCCCTGCGCCGGCGCCGACATTCGTACCGTTGTTGCTCGTGCTCTTGCCGGTCGCGTCACCTGCGCCGTCCATGTGAAGCACGAGCTCGTACGCGTTGGTCCACACTGCCGCCGCGTTCTCGCGATTCGTCGTGATCGCGGGATCGCCGTAGTGCATGTAGAGCACCGTCTGCGGGGTGAGCGATGGAACTCGGATCCACGCCTCGATGTCGCCGGTGAGGGGCGCGTAGGACTCGAGTTCGAAATCGAGCGGCATCCCTCCCTGCTGGTCGAGGGAGAAGTGAATGTCGAAGCCGTCGATGCGGACCACGTCGCCGCCGTTCGCGGACGACCGCAACCAGCTCTGGGCGTTGAGCCGAAGGAGAAATGGAAAGCTCGTGTGGGTGCCGACCACGAGCGCATCGGTGAGATCGATCGAGCGCACGAACCCGGGATCCGGAGGCGTTGCATCCGGCGCATCGACAGGGAGCACGTCACTGCCCGCTCCATCAGGCACATCGCCTGTGGTGCCCGCATCGCCGCCGACTCCCGGCGAGAACGAGCAGGCACCGAGGAGGGCGATTGCGATCGCAAGCCCCGGCTCTGCCGGGGCGCGCAGCGAGCCGGATGGCGAGCGCAGGTCGATCGCAAGCATGGTCATGACTTTATCGCCACAACGGCGAAAGGCGCCTCCCTTGCGGGCGACGCCTTTTCCGGGCTGGCTGGCCTTGGTTTTACTACTAGAGAATCGTACCGACGCAGCTCGCGACGTCGAAGAACATGAACGCGAGCGCCTTCTCCTGTGCGGAGAGCGGGGTCGCCGAGCAACCGCCCGGGAAGCCTGTGCTCGAGCTCGAGGTCGAGCCCGACGCGACGTGCATGTCGGAGAACACGACCTTGCCGCAGCGGTCATCCTTGGGCGCCTCGTTCGGCGTGGTGAACTGGAAGTTCTGCGGGTAGTCGGTGCCGCTGATCGGCATGAACACCCAGCGCTCGGCGCGGGCCGGGTCGACAGCCGAGCACGACTGACGGCTCTCGTTGATGACGATGGTGCCCGGCGTCGCCGAACCCTGGACGTTGGTCATCCACGTGGCGAACGAGCTGCCCTTCGGGTTGTTGACCTGATCGATGATGCCCGTGCCGGTGTCGTACTCGTCGGTGGTGCAGGTCGCGACCTCTGGCCACACGGCCGGCGCGTGCGTCGGAACGCCCTCTTCACCCTCGACCCAGATGCTGTGGTAGTGCGAGAGGAACACGCGACCACCGAGGTCGGCGTACTGCTTGAGGTTGTTCATGTACGCCTGCGGCTTCTGGTCAGCCTGCGGGCTGCACTCGCAGGAGAACATCATCAGGTCGTAGTTCTTCATCTTGTTGACGTCGCCCCACAGCGTGGAGGCCTGCGTCAGCGCCGCGTTGTTCGCGAGCTTGCTCGCACCGTTGCTCGAGTAGAGGTGGATGCGGCCCGCGCCGGTGTCCGTGGTGAACTCCGAGTCGGAGACGCCGAGCTTGCGGATGAGGCACTCGAGTGCATCGCAGCTACCGGTCGCGACGGCGATCTTCGGGATGTCACCCTCGCTCTTGTTCTTGGGGAGGCTGGTGATCGTGTTGTCGAGCGGGTTGTCCTGGCACTGCGCGATGGTCGGGATGGTCACCTTGCGGCGCCACTTGCCGATCGTGATGAACAGCGGGACATCGGTGCCCGACGGGACGTCGGTGATGGTGAACTTGCCGGCCGTGTCGCTCATGCCCTGGACGACGGGGTCGCCCGGCAGCTGGTCGTTGCAGCGGCTGCACGTGACGGTCTCCTCGAACGGACCCGGGTCGACGTTCGGGATGTAGACCTGCGCGCCGTACAGCGCGAGGGTGCCGTTGGGGGCGAACACGGTGCCGCTGATCGAGGTGGGCGGCAGGCCCTGCTTGGCGCAGTTGACGACCTGGCACTCCAGGCCGACACAGTCGGCGGGCGGCCCGTCCACGTCCTCTCCAGTCCCATCCCGGCGATCGGGACCGCAAGACACCACGAACAGTACGGCGACCAGGTAAGCGAGCGTCATTCGCATGGGTCGGTCTTATACACACGACCCCTCACATCACGGTAGGAATAAATGATGCGGGTCCTATCTATCCCCTGTCTCAAGGATAACTACAGTTATCTAGTCGTCGACGGTACTTACGCGGCATGTGTCGACCCGGGTGAGCACACAGCTGTGCGCACTGTGATCGAACGAGAGGGGATCAGACTCAGCGCGATCTGGCTGACCCACCACCACTGGGACCACGTCGGCGGGGTTGATGAGCTTGCTACAGAGGGGGTCGAAGTCATCGCTCACAGCAGTGACCGACCCCGGTTACCGAAAGTGACTCATGGCGTCGATGAAGGAGATACGGTCCAGCTCGGCAGTCTACGAGCGACGATCATTCACAACCCGGGACATACGTCTGGTGCGATCAGCTATCTGATCCATGGATGCGTGTTCACCGGGGACACGCTGTTTGGCGCCGGCTGCGGCCGGGTGTTCGAGGGGACGATGGACCAGATGCACGCCTCGCTACAGAAGCTGGGGGCGCTGCCCGGCGATACGCGGGTCTACTTCGGTCACGAGTACACGGCGGCGAACCTCCGGTTTGCGGCGCACGTGGAGCCGGACAATGAGGAGATCGCCGCGCGGGCCAAGGCGCTGCCCGATCCGTCGACCCCATCGACCATCGCGCTCGAGCTCGCGACGAACCCATTCCTGCGCGTGAAAGACGCCCCAGAGTTTGCCGCTCGGCGCGCCGCGAAGGACACGTTCCGCTGAGGGCTCACCCTCTGGGAAGGGTCAATACGAGCTCGGCACCATCGACCGCGCGATATGCGAGCTGCCCGCCCATCGCGTGCGCGAGCGAGTGCGATAGCGCGAGGCCGAGGCCCAGGCCCGCGGGTCCATCGGCGGGCACGCCACGCACGAACGGTTTGAACAGGCGATCGGGGTCGGCGATGCCGGGGCCGTGATCGATGATCGAGACCTCCACGGCGTCGGCGGTCTCGCGCGCGGCCAGGCGGATCGTGCGGTCCTCGGCACCGCGGCTGTACTTCTCGGCATTGTCGAGCAGGTTGCCGACAATGCGGGCAAGGGCATCGCGATCGAAGCGAGCGCGCAACTCGCGCGCGACATCGAGATCGAGCACGGCACCTGCACGATCGAGTGCAGGCTGCGCACGCTCGGCCAGCTCGCACAACGCCTCGCCCAGCGCGCCCGGCTGCGCGTCGACCGAGAGGTTGCCGCGCTCGAGCTGCGAGAAGCCCAGGACGTTGGACACGACGCGACCGAGCCTGGCGGCTTCCTCGCTCATGCGGCGCGCGTAGTCGCGCAGCTTGCCCGGATCGCCGAGCCCATCGGCGAGCATGTCTCCATAGAGCTGCAGGCCGGCGAGCGGGGTGCGTAGCTCGTGGGCCGCCGCCGCCGCGAACTGGCTCCGCTCGCGCGCCAGCTGCTCGGCACGCAGCACGAGCATCACGACCAGGGCGGCCACGACCGCGGCGACCACGCCGACGACGACAAACCGCACGATGAAGGTGCGCGCGACACTCATCGCCTCGCGCGCGGCGCGCGAGATCGTGCGCGGATTCGGCGTCACGGTCAGCTGCCAGCCCGGCGCGATGGTGCTCGCGTGCTCGAACGCGCCGGATTCGGTGTGCAGCTCGGCCACCATGTCTCCAGCCTTGCCGGCGAGCCAGCCCGTGAGCGTCGCGCGATCGATCACGAAGCCCTGCGCGAGCGTGCCGTCGGGCGTCTGCACCTGGCGCACCGCCACGAGCGTCGGCAGGCCGTGAAAGCGCAGCGTGCGCCACTCGAGCGGCGACACCGTGATCGTGACCTGCGCATTCGCCGGCGCCTTCGGCACGGCGACGCGCGGCGCGACATTGTTGTTGCTGTCGAGCTGGTTCCAGTAGACCGCGACCGGGGTCGAGTTCTGGATATACGAGTCCGCGTCGAGCACCTGTTGTTGCTGCGCCTGCGCGACGACCGGCGGCGTGCCGACCAGCTCGCGGGCGAGCTCGCGCACCACCTGATCGCGAAACGCGCGGTTCGCCGCGAGGTGCTCGGGCTCCGACAGCTCGGGTACCTCGTCATTGACGGTGGGCGTGGTGGTCCTGCCCTTCGCGTCGATCTGGAAGTAGCCGAGCACCAGCTTTTCTTCCGGACCGCGCGCGAGTGGCGACGGCGTGACGTTGAGACCCGCCGACGATTTCGGATCGTGCATCAGGTTCTGGTAGTGGAAGTACGGGCGCCGCACCTCGCGCGAGAGCAGACTGTCGAGCTCAGCTTGGAGCTCGCGACCGAGCTCGGCGGCGCGCGTGCTCGCAGCGATCTTTGGCGCGACGCGAACCTCGACCTGGCGCATCCGAACGTCATGCCAGCCCGACACGAACCACGCGCCGAGCAGCCCGGCGAGCAGCACCACGAGCAGACCGGCTGCGATCAGCGGTCGAGTCGCCATGCGTAGCCCGCCCCTTTGACGGAGACGATCAGCGTTGGTTTGGCCGGATCCGACTCGAGCTTCTTGCGCAGCACGGCGATCGCCATGTCGACCGCGCGCGTCTGCAGATCGCCGCGCTGGCCGAACACCTGCTCGAGCAGCTCGGCGCGCGTGACCACGCGATCACGATGTTGATAGAGCCAGCGCACGATGCCGACCTCGCGCGGGGTGAGTGCAGTGTGCGCCTCGCCACGCGTGACCATCATGCGTGCGAGATCGATCACGGCGCCGTGGATCGGGAGAACGTCGAGCGATTCGGTGGCAGGCGCACGCCGACCCAGCACGCGCACCCGTGCGAGCAGCTCGCGCGCCGAGAAGGGCTTGGTCACGTAATCGTCGGCGCCCTCGATGAGGCCACGAACCTTATCGTCCTCGGAGCCGCGCGCGGTGAGCATCAGGATCGGCATGCCGGGTCGCGCCGAGCGCAGCCGCCGGCACACCTCCATGCCATCGAGGCGCGGCAGCATGAGATCGAGCACGACGAGCTCGAATGCATCGCGCAGCCCGGCCTCGACGCCGGCCACGCCGTCGCCGACCGCGGTCACCGTATGGCCATCACCGGCCAGCAGATCGACGAGGCCTTCGCGCAGGCTCGCTTCATCTTCGACGACCAGGATCCGCACGCAGCCTCATTGTGTCATGCGTCTCCGCTGCAGATGTAAGGGCCGTGTAAGGCTGCCCGGCGATGGCGTCGTACTGCCTTGATGTGCTTATACTTCGCGCTGCATGCGGAGGAAGTGGATCGCAGTCGCGCTGGCATCGACCTCGTCGATGGCCCACGCTGACCCAACGCAGGTTGGTGCCTTCGTTGGCCCGCGGTTCTTCAGCGATGATTCGTATCTCGGCTACCTCGAGAATGAAGAGTTCCACCCGAACCTGCGGCCCGGCCCCAGCTTCGGCCTTCGCGTCGCCAAGCCGTTTGGCATCAGGTGGTTCTCGCCCGAGCTCGAGCTCGCATTCGTTCCGACGCGAACCACCGCCGAGGGCGGCGCCGATCCGGCCTCCGTCATCTGGCTCGAGCCGCGCGTCCACATCCGTATCGACCTGTTGCCCGAGCGCCGCATCGAGCCGTTCATCCTCGTCGGTGGCGGGGCGCCCATCGCGCTGTCGAGTGCGCGCCGCACGTTTAACAGCGGTATCTCGGGCGAAGGCTACGCCGGCGGCGGCGTCCGGTTCGATACGCACAAAGGCTTCGCGTTCCGCTTCGATGCGCGCATCGCCGTGCAGCCTGCAGGCGGCGGCATCCTCGCGATCGAGGGTGACGTCAACGTCGGGATCGAGGTCACCTTTGGCGGCAAGCGCCGGCCGAATCCAGAGGATCAGATCGTGGTCGCGGGTCCGCCGCCCGACAAGGACGGCGATGGCTTTCCCGACCAGGAAGACAAGTGTCCCGACCGCCCCGAGGACATGGACAACTTCGAGGACAGCGATGGCTGCCCCGAGATCGACAACGATGGCGATCGCGTGCTCGACATCGCCGACAAGTGCCCCACCGAGAGCGAGAACCTCAACGGGTTCGCCGACGACGATGGTTGCATCGACTCGATCCCCGCCGATGTCGACGCGCTCAAGGGCACGGTCGAGGGCCTCATCTATGGCGAGGGCGAGACCGGCGTGCGTGACTCTGCACAGAAGTCGATCGCGGCCGTCGCCAAGGTCATGACCGACCACCCGTCGATCAAGATCGTGCTCGTCGGCCACACCGACGATCGCGAGGCCAAGGCATTCGTGACGCCGCCCGAGGAGGGCCAGCCTCCCCCGGACATCGACACGATCGCCACTGACCTCGCGCGCGCCCGTTCCGAAGCCGTGCGGCAGGCGCTCGTTGCCGCCGGCATCCCGGCCGGTCGCATGGTCGTTGACGGCCTCGGCGCCGAGGAGCCGGTCGCGGATAACAATTCCGCGAAGGGTCGCCTCGCGAACCGTCGCGTCGAGATCAAGCTGTTCGTCCCGCGCTGAGCGCAGCGTTCACTTGCAGCTGTACTGATACGTCAGCGTGAACTTGTTGGTGCCGATATCGCGGACCTGCTTCACGAGGCGGCCGGTCTTGTCGTAGCTGTAGTCGACGACCTCGTTGACCTGTCCGCTCGACGTCTCCTTCGTCACCCGACCCGCCTTGTCGTAGCGGTACACGACGTCCGTTGGCTTGAAGCCGGCGCCGCTCGGCACCGTCTGCTGTTTCACACGACGACCGCCGTCATAGGTCCACGTTTGCTTCACGCTCATGCGCGGTTCGTCACTCGCCGCCGAGACCATCGTGCCATCCGCGTTGTACGTGTACTTGAACGAGACGCCACCGCGGTCGTCCTCCCATGCGGTGCCGGTGATGCGCTCGGGGTTCTTGGGGTCGCGAACCACGACGGTCTTGGACGAGGTCTTGCCGTCCTTGGTCGACACCGTTCCCGCGAACGTGCCGCTCTTGTAGACGAACGACATCTCGCTATAGCCCTTGCACTTCGTGCGGCGGCCGGCGCTGTCGCGCTCGCATGTGTAGTGGGTGTCCATCGACTTGTCGCCGAAGTACGAGGTGTTCTTCGCCGCGACGAGCCGACCGCCCTCGTAGCTAAATGTCTGGCTCTCGATCTTCTTGCCCTTGGCGTCGACGCGCTTGGCCGAGCACGGCTGCATGCAGGTCTGCGTACCGTCGAGGCAGCGACCACCGATCGACAGCACCGGCGAGGCGATCGGACAGCTCGGCCACACCTCCTCGAACTCCCAGAACGGAACGATCGTGACGGTGTTGAACGCCGGACACACCTCGGCAGTTGTCGTCTTCGCGACCGGCGCGGGTTTGGTCGGCTTCTTCGGCGCGGCGAGAGCGGTGGTAGCAACGATGGCAACAAGAAGCAGCGGGCGCATCGCGCCAGTATGCGCGATCAGCTCTTCTTGCGACCGAAGAGGCCGCGCTTCTCTTTGACGCCGTCCTCGCCCAGCTCGGTCGCGAGCTCGCGGAGAAGCTCCTCCTGCCGTGACGACAGCTTCTTTGGAATCTCGACCTTGAACTGGATCACCTGATCGCCGCGACCATGCTCGCCGACGTGCGGGATGCCCTGCCCGCGGCGCACGATCACGTCGCCGGGCTGCGTGCCGGGCTTCATGTCGATCATCGCGGTGCCATCGCAGTTGTCCTCGAGCGTGTAGACCTCGACCTCGCCACCCAGCGCGGCCTTGACGAAGCTGACCGGAACCTCGGTGAGGATGTCGTCGCCATCGCGACGGAACCGCTCGTCGCCCTGCACGTGCAGCACGACGTAGAGGTGACCGGTGGTGCCGCCCTGTGCTGCCTCACCTTTGCCCGCGAGGCGCAGCGTCTGACCGTCGTCCACGCCAGGCGGCACGGTGACCGAGATCGTGGTGGTCTCGGGCTTGGCGCCGCGACCGCGGCAGTCCTCACACGGATCCTTGATGGTCTTGCCCTGGCCGCGGCAGTGCGGGCAGGTCGACTGCACCATGAAGAAGCCCTGCGAGTGCACGACCTGCCCCTTGCCCTGGCAGGTCTTGCAGACCTCGGGCTTGGAGCCCGGCGCTGCACCGGTGGCGCTGCACGTGGCGCAGGCGATCGCGCGCGTGACCTTCACGTCCTTGGTGCAGCCCCACACGGCCTCGGAGAATTTGAGCTCGAGGTCGACGCGGAGATCCGCGCCACGCGGCTGGCCCCGCCGCTGACCACCACGACCACCGAAAAAGTCGCCAAACAGATCGCCAAACGCCGAGAAGATGTCCTCGACGTTAGAGAAGCCTGCGCCTGGACCACCACCGCCGCGGCTGTTGATGCCGTCGAAGCCGTAACGGTCGTACATCGCACGCTTCTCCTCATCGGCGAGGATCTGGTAGGCGTTGGCGGCTTCCTTGAACTTGTCCTCGGCGGTCTTATCGTCGGGGCACTTGTCCGGGTGGAACTGCTGCGCGAGGCGTCGATACGCCTTTTTTAAATCGGTTTGGGTCGCGCCGCGCTCGACCCCGAGTACTTCATATAGATCGCGCATGGCCGAGGAGAATCAACGCCTTGGGTAATGCCAGACCGCGTAGGTGTCAAGGGGATCTAACGGGCATGGACGAACGGGCAGCTACCCATGGGCGATCAAAACGCTCTGTACGCAAAGCATTAACGTGCGTAGGAATCTGCGCAGCCGCACCGCGTCAACAGGTCGGGAGATCCTTGATGGTGTCTGCCTTGTGATCGCTACGTTGCGTGCGGTACGACAACCGCATGGGCATCAAGAAAGTCGACACCATCTGGCTCGATGGTCGGCTTGTTCCCTGGGATAACGCCGCCGAGCATCTGCTCGCGCATACGATGCATTATGGCGTCGGAGCGTTCGAAGGCGTCCGCGCCTATCAACGCTCGGATGGCCGTACGCACATCTTCCGCCTGCGCGAGCACATGGAACGCCTGCTCGACTCGTGCGCCATCTGCACGATGGATTGCGCGTTCAACCGCGAGCAGCTGATGGCTGCGTGCGCCGAGGTCGTGCGCGCGAACAAGATGTCGGCGTGCTACCTGAGGCCGCTGGTCTACCTCGGCTACGGCGCGCTGGGCCTTGGCTCACTCGAGCCGCCGGTTCGCACGATGATCGCCTGCTACGAGTGGGGCAGCTACCTGGGCGACGAGGGTCTGAAGAAGGGGATCAAGTGCATGATCTCCGGCTTTACCCGAGCCAACGGCAATGCCGTGATGAACAAGGGCAAGATCTGCGGCCAGTACGTCACCAGCGTGCTCGCAAAGCGGATGGCCCTCAAGAGCGGCTTTGAAGAGGCGCTGATGCTCGACCCGCAGGGCTTCGTGGCCGAGGGGACGGGCGAGAACATCTTCGTCGTGAAGAACGGCATCGTGCGCACGCCGCCGACGTCCGCCGCGATCCTGTCGGGCATCACGCGAGACACCGCGATCACGCTGCTCAAGGAGCAGGGCGTCGACATTCGCGAGACCATGATCTCGCGCGACGAGCTCTACACGGCCGACGAGGTGTTCTTGACCGGCACCGCCGCCGAGATCACCCCGGTTCGCGAGATCGATCATCGCAAGATCGGTCGCGGCGAGTCCGGTCCGATCACCCGCGCCGTCCAGGAGTCGTTCTTCGCGATCGTCAAAGGTAACGATACGAAGCACGATCACTGGCTGACTTACATCTGAGTGTAGGTGGAAGTCGCCCACCAATGCCAAGGGCGGATCTGCACCTCGGTCCTGCTACAATGAGCGGGCTGTGACCGACACGAATCCTGGAGACATCCTCCTCGGCAAGTACCGAGTCGAAGAGGTCATCGGAATCGGCGGCATGGGCCGCGTGATCAAGGCGTCGCACCTCTATCTGCAGCAGCCCGTTGCGATCAAGGTCCTGCTACCGCAACACGCGGAGAGTCAGTCGACCGTCGCGCGCTTTCTTCGTGAAGCCCAGGCCACCGTTCGCCTGCGCAGCGAGCACATCGCGCGCGTGATGGACGTCGGCACCATGCAGGACGGCGCGCCGTTCATGGTGATGGAGTTCCTCGACGGGCACGACCTCAACCAGATCCTGCGCGCGCACGGCCCGCAGCTGCCGGGCGCCGTCGTCGACATGATCCTGCAGGCGTGCGAGGGCATGGCCGAGGCGCACTCGATCGGCATCGTCCATCGCGACATCAAGCCATCGAACTTCTTCATCACGCGTCGCCCCGACGGATCGAATCTCCTCAAGATTCTCGACTTCGGGATCTCGAAGACGCCGGCCGAGGTCACCGAGCTGACCGGCACGCAGACCGTGATCGGCACGCCGACGTACATGGCGCCCGAGCAGATGGTGTCAGCGCGTTCGACCGATCCGCGCAGCGACATCTGGTCGATGGGCGTCGTCATGTATCAGCTGCTCGCCGGGCGCCCGCCGTTCGACGCGGAGACCTACGCGCAGCTCGTGATCAAGGTCGGCACCGAGAAGCCGACGCCGTTCCACGTCCAGCTGCCACCGGGCCTGCAGGACATCGTGTTCCGTTGCCTCGAGAAGGACCCGAAGAACCGGATCCAGAACGTCGGCGAGCTCGCGCGCATCCTCGCGCCGTATGCGTCCGAGCCGATGAGCGCGCAGCAATCCGCCGAGCGCGCATCGCGCATCCTCGCCGGTGGCCGCAACTCACAGCAGGCGTTTGGCCAGATGGGTACCGGCGGTGGCGGCGGTCTCAACCTGTCGCCCCCTGCCCTCACCCCCAAGAGCTGGAATCACACGCAAGGCTCGACGGGCGGCGCCGGTCAGGTCAGCCTCTACGGCACCAAGGTCGTGCGCGGTGGTCGCGGCCTGCTCATCGGCGGCGTCGCGCTGCTGTGCGTCCTCGCCGGCGTCGGTGGTTTCATGGTCGCCAACGGCATGAAAGGCGAGCCCACGGCGGCTGCGGCACCCGAGGGCGAAGCGGCCGAGCCCGAGACGCCCGCCGTCGCCGAGCCCGCGAAGCCGCCCGATGCGCCCGCTGTTGATCCGAATGCAGCCGCGGCCGCCGAGGCCGCGAAGGTCGAGGCCGCGAAAGTTGAAGCTGCGAAGGTCGAGGCTGCGAAGGTCGAGGTCGCAAAGGCCGAGACCGCGAAGACCGACGCCGCAAAGGCGAAGGCAGATGCCAAGGCAGCCGAGGTCGCCGCGGCCAAGGCGAAGGCCGACGCGGCCGCCAAGGCGAAGGCAGACGCGAAGGCGGAAGCAAAGGCGAAGGCAGACGCCGCGAGGATCGCGAAGGCGGAGGCCGCGAAGGCGGCGAAGGCCAGCAGCGCGACCACGAAGACGAAGACCGGCACGACCACGAAGACGAAGACCGGCACCAAGACCGGTGGCGACGACGATCTGTTCGGCGGCCGGAACTAGCGCGTCGACGATGCGGGCTGTGGCGGAATCGCTCTGTGCGTGACTAGTAGCGGCCGCCGTACACGAGGCCGGCGCCGGTCGACGTGATCGACGGAACCAGATAGCGCGACGACGCTTGCTCTTCATCGGTTTCGGCCGCTGCCGCGGCGCCCTTGGGCGCGAGCAGATACAGCACGACGCCGCCACCGACCGCCGCGGTTCCGAGCAAGAAGATCACGGTCGCAGTGTTCGCGGTGCTGCGCGCGTCGTGGGTGATGTCGAGCCCCATCGCGTCGCAGCCGTTCGTCATGCCGTTGCAGTACATGTCGAGCGCGTCGTTGTACTTGCCACGAGCCGACAGCGTCATCACGCTCGAGACGCCGATCGCGAGCACGCCGGCGCCGGCGAGCGCGATGCCGCCGATGCGCATGCTGCGTCCTGGGACCGGTTTGTCGGGCGTCCCCGGCGTCCCGTCACCGCCATCGTCGGGCTTGCTGCCGCCACCAGCGCCGCCGCTGCTCTTGCCGGCTTCCATCATCGCCTTCGGAATATCGAGCGTGACCTCGTTCTCCGAGCCGCGATCCATCGGCACGACCTTCTGCTTCTTCTGGTCGCCGACGCTGTACTCGATCGTGTGCGGACCCGGATCGACGACGAACGGCTCGCCGAAGTTGGTGATCACCTTGAGGTCGAGGGTGACCTTGATCTCCTTGGGCGCGTCCTTCGGCAGCTTGATCGTGAGCCGCGGAACCTGCGTGTCGAGGGCCTCCACGAGCTCGTGGATCTTGTCGGCGCGCGGGTCCTTGCTCTCGATCGCGAGCTTCTCGGCTTGCTGATACGCGAGGTACGCGCGACCGATCTTGCCCCACTCCTCGAAACACTTGGCGACGTTGAGCAGGGCGCCAATACCCGGATCGAGCTTGTAGCTGTCCTCGAACGCCTCGCACGCATCGGCGTAGCGCTTCTCGCCCATCAGCTTCTTGCCCTGCTTGAACAGCGCGTCCGCCTTGTCCTTCTTGTCGGCGTGCGCGACGCCGGCAACGGAGCACACGGCAAGGATCGAGACGAGAGTGATCACGAGCTTCATGGCATCCCCACGGTGAAGACAGCGCTGTCGAGCGACGCGAACGAGTACGGAAGCGTCACGGTCTGGAGGTCACCGTCCGCCGCGCCGGTGGGACCACCCTGGTAGGCGCGGAAGTTGATGAAGTAACTCTTGCCGACGGTGAACAGCTCGGGCGGCAGCCGGAACTGCGGCGCCCCTGCGGTGGCAGCATCGACCACCGTTCGCCGCGTGACGACCGGCGTTGTGCCGGACACATCGAGTCCAAGCTCGACGAGCGTGAGCTGGTAGTACGTGTTGGTCGGCTTGTCGAGCGTCGCCTCGATGACGACCGGCTTGGTCAGGTCGAGTGGCAGCGTCATCCCGTCGGTGACGAGGGTCTGGTCGTTCGCCTGGATCGTGATCGGCAACCCCGCAGCGAGCGAGATGGCGGTGGTCGTGCCCACCTCCGAGATCGCGGTCATGCTCGCGCTGAGGTTCATCGCTGCCATCATCGCGTTCTCGGTGTACGTGTACGCGCGTGACGACGTGCTGGTGAACAGCAGCAGCGCCTTCCAGTCGAGCGACTCGAATGGGTTGCCGTACATGCCGGTGATGCTCGTGTCGGTCGCCGTGCCAGCGCCACTGATGAGGCGGACACCGGTCTCGACGCCGAGCGACCAGCCAGGCGACGCGCTCACGCGCCAGCCGAGGCTCGCACCCGCGACGCCGGGCCGCACCGCGGCAAACCGCGTGGCGTAGCCAGCCGGATCGATCGTCGCCGTCATCGTCGAAATCGCCGGTACGTTGGTCATCGTTCCGCTGACGATGTCGGTACCGTCCGTCTGATCGAACTGCGCCTGGAACACGCCCGACAGCGCCGACGTCACGCCGACCACCATCGGATCCGTGTAGCGCAGCACGAGCACCACGTCGGCGATCGTGATCCGGTACTTCGGATTGCCGACCATGCTCGTGAACGACGTGTACGGGATCGGCGGCGAGTCGAGCGTCGTGAACCCCATGTCAGCAAGCGGCACGCCCTCGGCGGCCGAGAGCGTGTTCTGCATCCAGGCGCCGATCGCCTGAACCGAGAAGCTCTGGCCCGTCACGACCGCGGACGGCAGCGTGATGTTGAGATCGATCGCCGAGTTTGGCAGCGCGTCCTGCGGGCTCGGATGCTCGAGCTCGACATAGTTCACGCGCTGGGCGCGCGCAGGCAGCGCGAGCATGCGCGTCGGTGCCTGCACGTCCGGCACCGTGAAGATCACGGGCGGGGTGCCAGGGACCTGTGCGGAGAACGTGTCGATCGCGCTCTGCATCCCGGGCACGGGCGCGAGCGTCAACGCAGTGTCGTCGTAGAACGTCGCCATCTGCGCGGTCATATCGAGCGGCCCTTTGACGACCGACGCCCCGATCGAGACCTTCTGCACCTGCACGCTCGCGACGCTCGTATCCGCGTCCGCACGTGTGGTTTCGTCGATCCCGAACAGCTGGGCGCAGCCCGTGCTAGCGACGAGCGCAGCCAAGACGAGTCTCATCAAAATAATCGTAACACCGTCAGGGAGCCGCCACCGTGAAGACACCGCTATCGAAATACCCGAGGGTGAGCGGTAGATCACGATCGGTGAAATCGCCCATTGGGAGGCCTGGAAAGCCGCCCTGGACGCAAAACGCCCGCACCGAGTAGACCTTGCCCGTCGCGAGCACACCGGCCGGGATGCGGATGTCGGTGGTCGGCGACTGGGCCACATATACAAGCTTGAGATCCAGCGCGGTCGCCGGCATCGCGCCGTTCGGAACGAGCTCGTGGATGTTGTACTGGTAGAACGTGTTCGCGGTGCGGTCGGCGACCATCGTGAGCTTCACCGACTTGTTCGGATCGATCGTGATGTTCAGCCCATCGGACGTGAGCGGCTGATCGTTGACCGAGACCAGCACCGGCAAGCCCGCCTGGACGTCGATCATCGCGCCGGCGGTCGGCCGCAAGACGTGCAGCACACCCGCGGCAAGCGAGACCGGCAACGCGAGCGACGGCGGCGTGAACGAACGCGTCCGGGTCGGGTTCCACACGAAGATCGTCTGCCAGTCGTAGGCCTCGAACGGATTGCCGAACGACGGCGTGACCATCGTCGCCGACTCGCTCGCAACGCCGGCGGTCAGCTGCACGCCGGCCCCGAGTGCGAGCTCCCACCCCGGGGCCGCGGTCACGTACCAGCCGAGCGAGGTGCCGCTCGTGCTGGTCGGCGTGGTCATCCCGAGGCGCGCGACGTTCGCGGGCGCGTTGACCATGAGATCGAGCGGCGCGCGTGTGACCTCGACGAGGGTGGCCGCGATCGCATCAATGCCACCTGTCTGATCGAACGAAGCGACATCGCCCGCCGCCGTGAGGTCGCCGCCGACGTAGCGCAGCGCGACCACACGATCGGCGCTCGTGACCTTCTGCAGTGGTCGCGGGCCGACGATCGACAAGAACTGCGCCGTATCGTAGGCCACCGTGAACGGACCAACCGCCGTGGCTCCCACGTCGATCGCCGGCAGCTCCGCACCCGAGAGGTCGTGATAGCTCCACGGCCCGACCGCGTAGAGTCGCAGCAGCTGGCCGGTCACGTACCCGTCCGGCAGGGTGAGCGAGACCTCGAATCCGCCATTCCCGGGTGCGAGCTCCGGCGACGGGTGCTCGTACGCACTGCGGAAGACCTTGATGCCTCGATTGGGAAACGCGATGAGCTGCTTGTATGGCGCGGCATCGTCGACGAGAAACTCGACCGAGGCCGCCACGCCATCGGGCAGCTCGGCGCTGAACACGTTGCCCGTGGCGGTCGCCGGGATCCGGCGCAACCCGCTCGTATCGACGGCGTCCTCGACGTAGTACGAAGCCGACCGCGCCGCGAGGTTCTGCGGGTTACGCTCGAGCGATGCGCCGATCGAGAGGCGCTCGATCGTGAGCGAGCCCCCGGGCGGAAGCGCGGCGTCGGCTGGCCCGCTCGTGTTGTCGATGCCGAAGATCTGCGCGCAGCCAGCCAGGCTGACGGCGTAGGCCGCGACGGTCACCCTGCCCATCTTGGTCAGGGTAACACGCTACCTGTCGTGGCCGTCGCCCTCGCCGTCGTCGTCCTGCTCGGATCCCTCGACGACGGTGTTCTCTCCGTCCCGACGCCAGAAGCGCAGACGTGACCGGCTATCGCGGTCCTTGTCGCTGCCGTTTGCGACCGCGTCCTTGTCGGTCCGCGGGTCCTTGGCGTCCTTGAGCTCCTCGGAGCCCATCGCCTTGTCGTTTCGCTTCACGCGAACGCTGGCCTTCACGTCGGGCTCGGTACCTGTGAGGCGCTCGCTGTTCGGGATGAACCGGATCTCGGTCTTGATCTCGAACGACAGCGTCGTGAGGATCTTCGCGATCTCCTCGGTCAGGTTCAGGTTCGAGAGAAACTCGCGCGTCTCGCGCGCGACGATCTCGAAGACCTTGTCCTTGGCGCCGTCGGCCGAGTTAGCCACGTAGCCCACGACGTCGGGAAGGCTGACCTCGCGCGCGATGCGCCGGATGCCCTCCTCCGTCGAGAACACGGCCCCCATGCCGGCGGAGAACGTCTTCTTGACCAGCTCGGGCACGAGGGCCTCCAGGCGCTGGCGGATGGTCTCGTTGAGCTTGTCCTCGGGCGCCGCCTGACGGATCCGGTCCGCCAGGCGCTCCTTGAGCTTCTCGCTCGCCTCGCGCACCTCGCGAGAATCGCTACCCAGTGGATCGTCGTCGGTGGCCATGGAGCGCAAATGATATCATTCGCAGCATGGCGCAGCCGGCGGCGAGGGAACCCGACGAGGGGCCTGCGAGGGCCCCCGAGGCCGGTGGCGTGGTGCCGCCGGGCGAGGCCCATTCGGCCATCCCCGCAGGCATGTCCTCGATCCAGCGCGTCGCGCAGGAGACGCGGCGCTACCGCGACGAGGCCGAGGGGCGCCCGCCCCGGATGGGCATGCGCAGCCTGCGGGCATACTGGACGACCTGGCGAGTGATCCTGAGCTACCTGTGGCTCAAGTTCCGCGCGCGGTTCCACTCCGACGCGTGGATCAGCCACAACCTGCGCCAGGTCAATCTGCGCAACGCGCGCCGTATCGAGCGCACGATCATCGAGTTGCAGGGCCTGTTCATCAAGGTCGGCCAGCTGATCTCGATCATGACGAACTTTCTCCCCGAGGAGTTCCGCCGCGAGCTCGAGGGCCTTCAAGACTCGGTGCCGCCGCGTCCCTACGTCGACATCGAGGCGCGCATCAAGGAGGAGCTCGGCAAGCCGCCCGACGAGCTGTTCTCGCACTTCGAGCGCCGGCCGATCGCATCGGCCTCGATCGGCCAGGTCCACCTCGCGAAGCTCACCGACGGCAGCAAGGTCGCCGTCAAAGTTCAATATCCAGATATTGAAGAGATCGTGCGGCGCGACCTCAACACGCTGCGCCGCATCTTCCGCATCGTCGAGTGGTTCATCCCGTACCAGGGCCTCGAGGAGCTCTATCGCGAGATTCGCGCGATCGTGATGGAGGAGCTCGACTACCGCGCCGAGGCCGAGAACGCCGCGCGCATCGGCGCGAACTTCGAGGGCCGCACCGACGTCGCGTTCCCCCGTGTGGTCCCCGAGCTGTCGACCGCTCGCGTGCTCGTCACGCACTTCGAGCCGGGTGTGAAGATCACCGACAAGGCCGGCACCAAGGCGCTCGGCCTCGACCGCGGCCAGCTCGCACGCCAGGTTGTCGAGATCTACTGCCAGCAGATCTTCAGCGACGGCATCTATCACGCCGATCCGCACCCCGGGAATCTGCTCGTGCGCTCACCGGCCACCGAGGGCGGTCCGCCCACGATCGTGTTCCTCGATTTCGGCGCGGTCGCAGAGATTCCGGCCAACGTGCGTGCCGGCATCGTCGAGCTGATCCAGGGCGCGCTCACCCGCGACACCCGCCGCATTGTCACGGCGATGAAGACGATGGGCTTCGTCGCGCGTGGCGCGAACGAGCAGATGTTCGAGCAGGTGATCGAGTACTTCCACGAGCGCTTCCAGGAGAACATCTCGCTCGACTCGCTGAACCTCAAGGACATCAAGTTCGATCCGCAGAAGGGCCTCGAGAGCGTCGCCGACCTGCGGCGCATGGACATCTCGCTCCGCGAGCTCTCCGAGAACTTTCACATTCCCAAGGAGATCATCGTCCTCGAGCGCACGCTGTTGTTGCTCATGGGCCTGTGCACCGAGCTCGATCCCACGCTCAACCCGATGACCGTGATCCAGCCCTACGTCGAGCGCTTCGTGCTCGGCGACGAGGGCGACTGGTCGCAGCTGCTCGTCGAGACGAGCAAAGACCTGGTCATGTCGGTCACCGCGCTGCCCGCCGAGCTGCGCAAGTTCATGCGCGCGGCCCATGCCGGCGACATCCAGCTGCGGTTCAAGAACCTCGAACAGTCGACGCAGCTGATGTACCGGCTCGGCCATCAGGGCATCTTCGTGGCGATCGGCGTCACGGGCATCGCGGCGGCGCTGGTCCTCGAGGGACGTAACGAGATCGAGCGCGCCGACTGGGGCTGGTGGACCGCTCGCGTCGCAGGCGTGCTGCTGGCGTGGAGCTGGTGGTCGTCGCGCAATCTGCTGAAGAAGCGCTAGCGCGCGCAGTCGCTCGCGCGGAGGCTGATGTTGTCCCAGCGCGCCACGTTCGCCGGATCCGCGACCGTCGCGTTGACGGGCACGTAGGCGTCGAACACGACGGACGCGGCCTGGGACGACAGGTTGACCATCACGGTCTCGCCGGTCCACGTCGTTGCGTCCGGGCTGGTCTCGTACGTGACCCACACGTCCTCGAAGCGGATGCGGAGCCAGCGATCCGCCACCGGGTCGTACGGGCGGTTGAAGATGAAATCGGCGCCCTGTCTCGCGACGAGTCGCGGCACCGGGCTCGCGGCGATGTCGAAGCGAAGCCCGAACGAGAAGAACTCGGTCTGCGACAGGGCGAGCTTCATCCCCGTCTCGCGATGCAGCGTGGGGGGAGCGACCATCTCGGCCATCAAATAGCCCTGCCCCATGTCGTGCGCCTCGACGGCCGTGATGTTGTTGTAGCTCATATGGGGCGCGCCCTCGGCGTAGTGGAACTCGAGCGCTCCCTGCTGGCGCACGACGAGGTTCGTGTTCGTGTCGTTGTACAAGGCCCATCGTGCGTCGAGCTGCTCACCGTCGAACATGTCGACAAAACACGGCACGTCATCGGGCGCGTCGAGCGGGATGTCGTCCACGTGGGTGATACCAACCAGCCGGTCGTATCCGACGAGGAGAGGTAGGCACAACAAAAACCGCACCCCTCACTGTAGCAACCTATCCCTGCAGCACGAGGATCAGCGCCACGATTGCAGCAACCCCGAGCAGCACCGCAGCGGTGACCAGCATCACCTTCAACCAGTCGGTCGGCGAGCTCCCGAACACCACGCTCGGGTTCTGCCCGTGCACCACCGCCCGGTATGGCGAGCCGCGATAGCGATACGCGAGCACCCACGCCGGCAGCGCGACGCGGTCGGTGATCTGGCGCTCGAGCAGCACGCTGACGTGGATGTTGCGAACCCGCGAGCCCGGGACCACGCGCTCGACCTTGGCCTTCGCCACGTTCTCGATCCCGCGCATCACCTGCTGGCGCGCGGCCGAGCGCTGCGCGTCGAAGCTCTCGATCACCGCCTCGGCATCGATGCCGGTGCGCTCGTCCGCACACGACACGAGGCGTGACAGGTCGTAGTGCGGCGTGAGCTTGACGCACTCGTCCATGCGCAAGCCGCGCGTCGCTGGCACCGCGATGTTGTCGAACTGCAGCGAGATCTGGCCCGCGTGCGGCGCCCACGCCGAGCGTCCTGATCCGGCGTCGGAGTCGGCGGTCCAGCTGATGTTGGCCTCCGCGTCGACGACCCATGCCGCCCAGCACAGCGGATGGAGCGACTCGAGCACCGCCTCGTCGCGCAGCGTCTTGGGCGCGAAGAAGCCACGCTTGCCGAGCCATGCGCGCAGACCGAGCTCGGCGTGGTGGCGGTCGACGGCAAATGGCAGCCGCCGGGTCGCGATCTCGACCGGATCGATCGGCTGCTCGACTTTCATCACGGCGCTGCAGAAGGCGCACGCGGGCGCCTGCTTGTTCGCGTCGAAGCCGACGGCCGCGCCGCACTCGGTGCAACGCAGGATCTGCGAGCGCGCCCTCTCGACCGTGGACACCACCAGCGCCGGGACCGGCAGCGCGCACACGCAGCAGCGCAGGTCGCCATCCTCGAGCGGCGTCTCGCAGCGGCTGCAGCCACGCGGTGCGGCGTGCGCGACGCTCATGTCTTCGCTCCGATCATCACGATCGCGACGATCACCGCGAGGGCGACCAGGATCGCGAGCATGATCTTGAGCGGCGACACCGGGACCTTGCCGTGGATCTTGCCGGTCTGGCCGTTGATCACCACGCGCAGCGGATTCTTGTCCTCGCGGTAGCGCACCGCGAACACCCAGACCGGAACGAGCACCGGATCGAGCGACTCCCAGCGCACGCTGGTCTGCCACGCGAGGTCTCTGTAGCTGTCGCCGGGCATGAACTTCGCGAGCTTCTTGCCGACGACGTCGACCGCCTCGTCGCGCGAGGCCGTGTTGCAGTCAGCCGCGTTGCGGCTGAACTCCTCGGCGATCCAGCCAGTGACGAGAGCGGGCGCGAACCGCCGCATCTGGCGGTAGTCGAACGGCTCGACGTGGCCGAGCTCTAGGTTGGAGAGGCCGGCCGACGCGCTGACCAGCACATCGTTGACGTAGCTGACGTGACGGCCGGCGAGCGAGCGGTATTCCGTGCGCGTCACGGTGCGCGTGCGGGTGACGGTCTTGCCGTTCACCGTGGTCGTGTACGTCTGCGTCTCGGTGTAGTTCTCGCCGATCTGCGCGGTATAGTCGCTCGACGCGACGGCGCTGTAGAGATACGACGGCACGTAGATGCCCTTGAGGTCCTCGACCTTCGCGTGACGAAGCGCCCTGTCTGCGAACATCGAGCGACCGCCGAGCCAGCGGTCGAACGCACGGCGGGCGACCTCGGCGTCCCCGACGAATGTCACGACGAACGCGGGATCTGGCTGCCCTTGCGCGGGCGGGCGCTCGACGAAGTTCGGGCTATCGCAATACGGACAGCGTTTCGTGCGCACGCCTTCGAAGGCGAGCCCGGCACCGCACTGATTGCAGGCAAACGTGCTCATTCGCAGGGCAGCGCGACGGTGAACACGCGCAGGTCGTCGACGGCACCGTCGAAGAATGCGCCTCGTGGGTTCCAGACCACATTGCGACCGAAGCGAGGCGCGTACTGACTCTGCATCTCCCCCATCGCTAGCGCGTAGCTGCCGAGGCGCGCGCCATCGACGCACACGCGGACCTGGCCGTTCGTGTGGACGACGCGCACGAAGTGCCAGGCGTGGTCGTCGGGGAACTCGACGTCGGCGTAAACCATCTCCAGCGTGTTGTCGGTCAGCCCGGTGCACGTGGCGGCCTCGAGCATCGTGTTACCCGCGTTGTCGTAGAACACGATCTGCAGCCCTCCGTACGGAGCGTCGAAGTCGAGATCCGAGAACGCGGTGCCAGCGTACGTACTCTCGAACGCGTCGTGGCGGACCCAGAACTGCGTGGTGGTGTCACCGGCGCGCGGGATCACGTCAGCGCCGAGGTAGTAGCGCGGCAGCGGGATGTCGGCGCCCATGCCCAGCTCCGGGTACGGACCGGCGATGAGCTGCGGTGCAACTTCGATGCTCTGCGCGTTGGGCTCGTCCCACTCGCGGTAGTTGAACAGCGAGCCGCACGCATTCTCGACGTTGTTGCCCATCGCGGCCGTGAAGCTCGTGGCCAGCTGGCACGTCTGCGGGAACGCATCGCTCGTGGTGTTGACGTAGAAATGGAGCCCGACCTGCTCGGCACCACCCGCGGTCGGTGCGATCGCGACGAGGAACCGGTCACCCGCCAGTGCGTCGACGGTGACCGCGCGCTCGAACGTCGAGCCGCCCGGCGCCGGCGCGGTGAACAGCACATCCTCGCGGCTGTTGCGGTACAGACGCACGCGTTGCTCGGGTTGCCCCGACGGCACGAAGACACGGACGCTGAGCTGTACGATCTGGGTGGTGGTGTTGGTGAACTCGATCGCAGGGTCGGCAGACTCGGCCATGCCGGCCGTCGTGACGAGCAGCGCGCCTGGCAGCGCGGTGCACGCGGCCGCGCTCGCATTGGCGGCACACGTCGCGATCGCGTTGGGCGCGACCGCCCCGACGTACCCATCGCTCGCAGCCGTCATGGGGGCCCAGGTGCGATTGCGCGCGTCCTCGACGTAGCGCCAGACGTCACGACCGCCGTCGATGTCGGCCGCGGCATCGCCGACGCACCCCGCTGGACAGCTCGATGCCACCATGTTGGAGCCACCACCGCCGTCGGTGCCGGAGCCGGTGTTGTTGTCGAACAGCGACTGGCCGCAGCCCGCGACGAGCACGAACACAGCGAGACCTTTCAGAACCACAGCTCACCTCCGATGAACGCGGGGACCGTGGTCCCGTGGTTCTTGCCCGCAAAGCTCGCGAATGACTCGAGGCGGATCGCGAAGGCCGGCATCGGCCGGAATCGCAGGCCGAGACCGACCGCACCGGCGACGAACGTCTCCGACATCTCGCCATCCTTGAATGACACCGGCATCGCGACCGCGGCGTGGAGCGCGAGCTTGTCGCCTGCGACCCGGACGCGGATGCTCGGCATCACCGCGTAGGCGACGAGGATCCCGTCGAGGCCCACCTCGAGACGTGAGTTGATGGCGACGCTGAGCCCCAGGGTCGGTGCGCCGGTGTCGGCCACCTGGCGCAAATTCGTTCCAAACGCAGCGCCGATCCCGAACCGCTTGCGGCTGGTACCCTCGAGCAGGAGGGGCCGCTCGGGCGTGATCTTGTCAGGCTCGACGGGTTTCGACGGCATCTCGACGAGCTTCATCGCGACATCGATGACATCGCCGGAGGCCACGCGCACCGTCCGCTCGGCGTCACGCATGCCCTGCGAGCGCACCACGATCTTGTGCTCGCCCGGCGCGACCATCAGCGGCATCTCGATCGGCATCGTGCCGATGTCCGCGCCGTCGACGGTGAGCTGCGCCCCATCAGGCGCGGCCACCGTGATCCGCGCGATGCGCGCGAGGATGCCGTCGAGCTCGGTCTGCGCAGTGGCCAGGCGCTCCTTCGGGACCTTGCCCTTCCCCTCGTCGAGAAAGCGCTTGTAGAACTTCACCGCCTCGCCGTAGCGCGACAGCTCGCGGTGACAGCCGGCGATGTTGTAGAGCACGAGTGGATGCGGCGCGATCTCGTACGCACGCTCGAACTCCGCGAGCGCCTCGCCGAACTTGCCCTCGGTGAACAGCGCGACGCCGCTCTTGAAGTGACGGTCGGCCTGCTTTTGCTCGGCGGTTTGCGCCTGCTTTGGCGCCGGCTTCTTCGGCGCGGCGACCGCGGGTGCAGCGAGGGCGAGCGACAGGATCGTGGCGAGGCGGATGTTCATCAATAGGGGCTCTGACTGTCGATACGCGTGGGGCGGGTCGTCGGGCGCGTCGGACGGTTCGGGCGCGTCGGCCGGTTCCCCGTCTTCTTCTTCTCCAGATTGATGACGAGACGCTGGTTCTCGTCGAACTTCAGCTTCTCGGCATGCGCGACGAAACCGTCGGCCGTGATCGACAGCTCGTGCTCGACCGCGTCTCGATCGACGACGAGCTCCCCGGTGACTGGCTTGCCATCGACCCTCACCGTCGCGGTGCTCGGATCGACCGCGATCTTGATCGTCACCCTCGCCGGAGCCGCGGGCTGTGGCGTGGGGACCGTGGCCGGCGGCGGCGGGGCCGGGGTTGCAACGGCCGGTGCCGCGACGGGCGTCGGTTCCTGCTTCTCGCCCCCACCCTGCGTGGCGAGCACTGCCGCGGCGGCGCCGCCGGCGAGGAGCACACCGAGTAGGATCAACGGCAACCTCGACCGCCGCGGCGGCGCGGCAACCATCCCGCTCGGCGCCATCAGCGTCGGATCGGTTCCGCCGAGCGAGGCGGGCGGCGGCGACCGGCGCTGCGGCGGCGACGTGTCGGGCGGCGGCGTGCCCCACGGAATCCCGGCGTTGGAGATGCGCTCGATCATGTGCTCGCGATA